>JAUVLE010000124.1 GCA_030595905.1 Candidatus Cloacimonadota bacterium
GGTCCCCAGTATGCCCAGTCATCATCTATGTAGGTAAGAGCTACACCTGTATTTTGCAGGAATCCGTTCCGGTATAGATGATTTTTTTGAAAATAACTATTTACCAGTTCCGCTTCCGAAGATGGAAGATAGCTCATATTATCTGCTATGATGCGCCCTATTCCTATTTCAGGATGTTTATCGCCTTCATGATAATCAAATATCCCGTTGCTGTCCTGATCTTCCCAAATGCCATTGATATCAGAAAAATATAGCTCTATCGGAAAATCAACCCAATTTTCATCAGGATCCCAGATACCGTTATTATTAAAGTCTTCGAACATTTCGAACCAGGCGATAGGCAAATCTCCTATCAGAGCTACCCCTGTAATATCTTCTTCCTGGTAATAAAGCATCATGTAAAATTTCAAATCAAGAATGGAAGTGCCGTCGAACTCTACAAGAAAGGAATTGAAACCTTCATTTGCCAGATCGTTCTGATAAATGGCAATAGAACCAGTGATCTGGGGATAAAGATTTGAGTTTACAATGATAAGAAAATTCTCATCTCTATCGTCAGAAACTTCTCTATTGATCTCGGAACACATTGTTGGTTTGAATGGATGATCTTGTTTGTATTCTTCGAAGGTTTTATATTTTTTATCCGGATTCAGATCGCGGGTCACCGGAATATCTTTGTAGCGTGCAGAAAGAGCATTTGCTGCTAATAGAAAGACAAAAATCAATATTACAAAATTTAAATTTTTCATTTTCATTTCCTTACTTTTTATTTTCTTTTTTGCATTAAGACCCCAGTTATAACAACGGGGCAAGCGCTTCAACTCTGGTTACCAAGCTCCAGCCTGTCGAGGGAATATCCGGCAGCTTCCGGAGAAGACTGGCTTAGTAACTTGTTAAATTCTTATGCATTCCCAAGCTGGGGCTTGGGAACGAGAATCCTAACAAATCTTTTTTATTTCAACAGCAAACACTTTTTAGCTGCAATAATTTTATCTCCTGAACTCAATTTATAGAAATAAATTCCGCTGGAAACTGGTTGATTTTTCTCGTCCGTTCCATTCCAGATTATGGAGTAGTGGGAAAGCGACTCCGTCGCTTCTGCATCAACGTGGTTGATGCACTCCAAAGTTCTAATTTTTTGTCCTTTGATATTATAAATTTCGATCTTTGCGTCCTTCGCTGTTAATGAAAAAGAAATCGTTGTGGACGGATTAAAAGGATTTGGATAATTTGATAATTGAAGATCGCCAATTGGCAATTGATGATCATCGGTTCCAGCCTGCGGAATTGTTACTGTGATCGGACCCCATATCATTGTTTCTCCACTACCAGAGACACTCTCCAACCAATAATGGTATGTCTGTCCGGGAATTAGATTATCTTCATCAATAAATAAATAATTTGTGATTGTTGTGGTAGTTCCCGCCCCCGGAATAAGTTCGGAATTGATTATAATTGCATCTTCAAAATTACCAGTTTCCGAACGATATATATTCCATCCGGCATTATCTGTTTCAAATTGTGTAGCCCAATAAATAATTACATTATCATCAACATATTCTGCTTCAAAATATATTAGACTTACTGGATAACCCGAACCCAAAGTTCCATTTAAATTTATATTCTGGGCATAAATATCACCACCATCATCTCGCCTGTCTTCCCATACAGATATCCATTGATTGTAACTGAAATGATTTACCACCGAATGCAACTTCTCGCTTGCAACTGAAGAAAGAGTTATATATTCTTCTGTCCAAACAAAAGCTCCATCTTCATCTATGCGCATCGCTTTAATATGGTTATTTACAGCACTTGGAGATTCCTTGTAAAAAACAACAACGTCAGAATTGGAACTTCTTGCTGCAATTGGATTAACATCTGTAGAAGATAGTTCGATAAATGCCGTTCCGTTATCTGTCCATAATCTTTCCCCTGTTCCAGATATTTTCTGTCCGTAAATTCCACGCTGGTTCTGATCGCTATCCATTTCATTCCAATATACATAAACTTCATCAGAAGAAGAAAGAAAAGCTATTTTTGGGTAAAAATGATTCCTGTTCGGCATTAATGAAACTTCCACGCCATTATCAGTGAAAAGAGTTTGTCCATCAGCATCTATATGTTGAATAAAGATACTTGCCAGCATGTTGCTATCACGGTCGTCGTGCCAGGCAATGAAGAAACCATCACTTCCATCGCTAACGATTGGAAATATCTGTGTCCAGGCGGAAATACCTCCGGCATTGGAAATAACAGTGCTTTCTGTCCACACAGGAATGCCGTCCGCATCAAATCTTTGAGCATACACATGTCGGGTAGGAGAATATGGAGGTCCTGTATCTTCGAAATATTTTAGTATCACATCATCATCATCCACCGGAACAAGCTGGGGCCAGGAATATGTATTCGCACAACTCAATGTGATACCATTATCTCCCCACAAAAGGATACCTTCCGGTGAGATCTTCTGCATAATGATAACATCTTCCGACTGCCAGGCAATAACTGTATTTCCCAACGAAGTTACTGTTACTTTGGGTGAAACATCAAATGAAGGACTATTGGAAAGTTCCAGTCCGTCATCACCCCAGATGAAGTTACCTTCGGGCGAAATTCGATAAGCATAAATATTGTTGTTATCCTGATTCCTAATATCCTGGAAAGTAAGAATAGCGTGGTTTTCAGCATCGATAGTCATATCCCAATCTGTGAGCCAACTCATAGCCGGATGATCGCTGATAAGAATACCGTTGTGTTCCCAAAACTCATTTCCAATTGTATTTAATTTTTGCAGCCGAACATCATAGTTCCCTGAATCATTTGAAAACCAGCCAATGTAGGAAATTCCTGACGAACCAGTTGCTATTTTTGGAATAGCCTGTGAACCGGTAAGGTCACATATTGCAGTATTTACAGCAGGATCATTGCTCCATTGTGCATTTAATAAATATGGAACAATAATTATTATCACTAATAAAATCTTCTTCATAATATCCTCCTCGATTTTTCATTACAATTCTGGTTCTTTTTACTTCAACAGCAAACACTTTTTAGTTGCAATAATTTTATCTCCTGAACTCAATTTATAGAAATAAATTCCCGAGCTAACCGGTTGGTTGTTATCATCGGTTCCGTTCCAGATTATGGAGTAGTGGGAAAGCGACTCCGTCGCTTCTGCAATAACATGGTTATTGCACTCTAAAATTTTCACTTTCTGACCTTTCAAATTATAAATTGTCAACTTTGCGTCCTTCGCGTCCTTTGCGGTTAATAAAAAAGAGATCGTGGTTGAAGGATTGAAAGGATTAGGATAATTTGATAATTGAAAATCCGGTACTGAATATTGAAGATCATTTGTGTCGGTATTATTCTCAATCGTTTCTTCTACAAATTCATAGCCGTTATCACTGAAGCGGAAAGTGGCAAATTCCCAATTGGTTACAGGAATTTCTGTAAAGAATCCGACGGGTTCTGAATAATCGAAAGAGGTTGGAAGTATGGGATATGTTATGCTTTCTATTTCAATTTCTGCTGTTATAGGAAAATGCCCGTTCTGATCATAATATGTACAATTGAACGCTGTGAAACCGATTCCGACCGAGCAGCCCGTATTAGAGATTTCCGGCAGAACATTTGTGAAAGGTTCGATCGCATACTGGTCGATATTCTGCAAAGATGGTTTTGAAAAGTCCATTAATAAAAATTCCGTTGGCAGGGTATATTTGGCGGTAATCATTTCCACTCCGAGTGAATTGGTAACATTTGGCCAATCACCGAAAAATTCATCATTAACCAGCGTTTCAATATCGCAAGCCATCACCAGGACAGTATCGATTACCTGGGTTTCGATGCTGCCGATCAATTCAAATGTTTCCAAACTGAATTCTGTTCCGGTTATCTTATATAAGCCCGGACTTAATAAAACAGGAACGTCTGCATAGATCATTGCATACACAACCGAATCGATGAGCACGGTTTCCGGATTTACAATGCAGGTTACATAAAAATAGAATGATACGGGAAACATACCGCCGCAATCCAAAGGAAAATCTCCTGAATCACTTGTAAGTGCACCATAAAACCTGCTGTCGGAATAACCGAAGTAGTTTCCTGTAATATCCAGATTGGGACATTCGGGATCGAGAACATCTCCAGCGGGATCTGAAGCAATGTAGCTGAGTTCTTCTACTGCAGGCGGAAAATTATCATCGGGAATAAATGCCGGCATCATGCCAACCAGGGTATCTGTTTCTGTTTTAAACCTGCAATACTGGGTTTCACCTGGTAACGCTGGAATGATCGCCCCGTAAGTGAAACCGGCAACTTGCTGCATCTCTTCCGATTCCCATCCTGCCTGCGTTGTATAAAATATCTCTGTTTGCAGATTTGGCAGTTCAAGCGTTTCGCACCGGATATGAAGATCGCTTTCTATTGTATAGGAACTGTTTCGAATATTATTCCAGAAAGAAATTTCTAAATTTTGTGCAGATAAGAATCCGACACTGCCAATAATTGCTACTGAAATAATAATTTTTTTCATGATTGATTCCTCCTGCATTTTCAAAATGTATTTTTTCAGATAAGATAAATTATAGTCAAGTATTCATTTTAAAATCAGCGTTTACTTGACAAAATTCGTGAAGATCAATTTGTTTCTGATGTGTGAAAAGATTGGAGGAATTAGTGAATAGAATAAAACAAAACAGAAATTTTATGAAGGCAAATTTTAAAGAACTGGAAGGAATCGAGAGCGACCAGATGAAAAAGCTTCCGCAGCCGCCTCTGGAAAAACCACCTGAAAAAGGGAAAAAGCTCATCGAACTTATCCCCATAGAAAAAATAAGAATAAAGAAAGATAACCTGGTAGATAATATAAAGAACAGGAAAAGTAAAAGAAATTTCACGGATCAACCATTAACACTTGAAGAACTATCTTTTCTGCTTTGGGCTTCGCAGGGCGTGAAGGAAATTATCAAACGTTTCGATAAAGCTTATGCAACACTTCGAACCGTTCCCTCTGCCGGTGCACGTCATCCCTTTGAAACTTATATTCTGGCTCACAACGTAGAAAACCTGGATGCCGGTGTTTACCGCTATCTTGCAACCGGACATAAACTTGTTTTCCTTCGCACTTTGAAAGAACAGAAAGAAAATATCATCGAAGCTACTATGGGTCAGGAATTCGCAGGAAAATGCTCCGCAGTTTTCATCTGGAGCTGCATTCCCTATCGTGGAGAATGGCGTTATAATATTGCATCACACAAGGCAATGCTATTAGATGCAGGGCACATCTGCCAGAACCTTTATCTTGCCTGTGAAGCAATAGACGCCGGAACCTGTGCCATTGCTGCATACAACCAGGAAAAAGTGGACGACATCATTCAAGTAGATGGAAATGATGAATATTCCGTTTACCTGGCACCCGTCGGGAAATTATAGATCATGCCGGCGAAAGAAAACATTTTCACGGTTTCGGAAGTAAATAAGCATATCAAAAATGTAATAGAATCTAATATTCCAAATCTGTTTGTAGAAGGTGAGATCTCCAATTTCACAAGGCACAATTCAGGTCATATCTATTTTTCTTTGAAGGACGAGAAATGTACACTGCGTTGTGTGTTCTTCAAAAATTATAACCTTTATTTAACTTTTCATCCGAAGACCGGGGATAAAGTTATTTGCGCGGGAAAGATATCTGTTTTTGAGAAAGGCGGTAGTTACCAATTGAACGTAAGCAGGATGCTTCCTTCCGGAGTTGGCGAATTGCAGTTGAAATTTGAAGAATTGAAAGCAAAACTTTCGGAAGAAGGGCTCTTTGATGAAGAACATAAAAAACCGATCCCGAAATTTCCCGAATCTATCGGCGTGGTTACATCGGCAACGGGTGCTGCAGTTCAAGATATTCAAAATGTTATTTCCAGGCGATATCCGGTTAAAATCTATCTTTATCCCGCAACCGTTCAGGGCGAAAAAGCTCCACCGGAGATCATCGAAGGCATAAAATTCTTCAACCGGCATCATCCGGTGGATGTGCTCATTATCGGGCGTGGCGGTGGTTCTCAGGAAGACCTCTTCTGCTTCAATGATGAAGAACTTGCCCGAACGATCTTTGCTTCGGAAATTCCGATTATCTCTGCAGTCGGGCATCAGATCGATTTCACTATTTCCGATTTTGTAGCGGACCTGCGTGCACCCACACCATCTGCCGCAGCCGAATTAGCTGTGCCGGACAGGATCGAGCTTCTTAATAATATCGATTCGCTGGCGAATAGTATGAAACTGCAAACGCAGCAGTTCTTTTTTTCCAAAAAGCTGGAAATCCGGGAATTGGAAAATTCCATTAATTCCTATCATCCGCAGAATATTCTACAAAACCTTAAACAACGCCTGAACGAAGCATCTTTAAAATTGACATATATTCTGAGCAATCTGATAAAAGACCGTCGGAACAAACTGGCAATAGTGGGCAATGAGCTGAAAGAACTTTCACCTTATGAAGCTTTGAAACGGGGATACAGCCTTATCCGCAAGGATAAGAAGATAATTAATTCCATCTCAAAGTTAATTAAAAACGAGAAGCTTGAACTGGTTCTTTCCGATGGGAAATGCACCGCCGAAATCTTAAAGATCGAACAGAAAGAAAAAGAAAAAAAATGACAAGAAAACAGATACTGAAAACAATTTTTATTTATCTAATTATGTTTTCCATTTCAGTTTTATCTGCAAATATTCGTGCAGTCTGGGTTCCTTTGTGGGAGTTGACAACCTCCGAAGATATTGATCGGATAATTGAAGAATTCAAAGAGAACAGAATAAACCAGATACTTGCACAGGTGCGTTACCGCGGGGATGCAGGTTATTTCCCAAATAAATACAACGATTTTTATCCGAACCCGGAAAAAAAATATTTTGCCATAAAGGATTCTATTTTCGACCCACTGGCATATCTTGTGAAAAAAGCACACTCATCGGATATGGAAGTTCTTGCCTGGTTCACAACATTCGTTATCACCGGCCACAAACTGGATAACCTTGATTCTACTCATGTTTATTTCACACATCCCGAGTGGGTTACAATAGATTTTTCTCAACAGCCGATGAACCCGGAAACATTTGAAGGAGCATTCCTGGACCCCGGTATTCCCGAAGTGCAGGATTATACTTTGAACGTACTCCTGGATATTGTTGCAAATTACGGTGTAGATGGTGTTCATCTCGATTATATCCGCTATACTGAAACACAATTCGGATACAATAAACTTGCAATGGAAACATATAAAAAAGAAGTAAAATTCCAGGATGCTAAAAGCTGGCAAATCTGGAAACAAGACCAGATCAGTAAATTCATGAAAAAAGTTTATACGAAAATTAAAAGCATTTCTCCTGAAATAAAAGTGACGGCTGCTGTTATTACGGAAATAGACGAAGCAATTGACAGATATTCGCAAAACTGGCTGGAATGGCTCGAGAATGATCATATCGACGCTGTTTACCTGATGGCATACACTACTTCTACGAAAAAATTAAAAAAACAATTAACATACATTTCAAATTTTGAGATGAATAATAAGATAGTTGTAGGATTGAGAACCTGGAGTAATAAAAATAACTACCCGGCAAAAGAGATCAATGAAAAGATCAAATTGTCCCGGAAAATGAAATTTGCCGGATTTTCACTGTTCAGTTATTCCGGTATCAGGCAGGAAGAATATTTTGAGAGCTTGAAGATAAAGTAAACATTCTAACCCGACTCGAGTTCTGCGAACCCGAGTCGGGTTAGAAAAGCAAGAAGAGTATAAAAATGAGAATCGATCAATTATTAAAAAAATTGTGTCTGATAAAGACACGCAGTATAGCAAAGAAAGCATGTGATAAAAACCTGGTGAAAATAAACGATAAAATTGCCAAAGCAAGTGCGAATGTGAATGATGGAGATATTATCGAATACCGGCTTTACGGGTATTTTAATAAACTAAGAATAACAAATGTTCCCCTGGGAAATGTATCAAAAAATAATGCTCCGCAGTTTTATGAAATATTGGAACGGGAGAAATTAGAATTAGAGTAACTCAAAGCTTTTACCATGTCGAATGACAATGTTGAGGAACACTTCACGAACTCAAGACACACTGTCCCAAACTCTACCTTCCGATTTCAATCGGTGGAAACAGGGAAACCTTAACCTTCGACTTTTCAACCCATGAAATTCTGAAAGACTATTTCACAGGGTTAGTCGATGGAAACAACACATAACCAATCGGTGGAAACAGGGAAACCTTAACCTTCGACTTTTCAACCCATGAAATTCTGAAAGACTATTTCACAGGGTTAGTCGATGGAAGCACC
>JAUVLE010000261.1 GCA_030595905.1 Candidatus Cloacimonadota bacterium
CCGTGAAAATCTGCGAGCAAATAAAAATGGCGGAGACGTAGGGATTTGAACCCTAGATGCAGTTACCCGCATACACGCTTTCCAAGCGTGCTCCTTAAGCCACTCGGACACGTCTCCTGAAATATATTATTTGAAGCGAAAAAAATTATTCCTTTTTATCTGTAAACTGTTTTTTATTGTCTGTAAAAAAATCATTCAAGATTTCTTTCATTTCAGACTTATTTAACGTAACCGAGGAAATATCGCCAATATTTTTTTCGTTTACTATTTTCTCAAAAGTTATCTTCACTTTTTGCAGATCATTTTCGGGAAGTTCACTTTTAATATGTCTCCTTTCCAGGATAGATACAATTATTATTCCACTAAGAATTATGATCCAGTTTGCATAGATCCAGAAAAGAAAGATCGGCAATGTTGCTAAAACTCCAAATATCAATTTTGTATTTGTAAGCGTAATAATATACCAATTGAAAAGAGATTTGAATATGATCCAAAAAGTGGCAGAAATCGCCGAGCCGATAAAGATGGATTTGCTTTTTACTTTTATGGTGGGAATAAAGAAAAATCCCAGACTGAAAATTATAAAAAGAATAAAGAACGGTGTCATATATAATGCTATTTCCTGCAAATAATGTAATTTAAAAAATTTGGAAACTATAGGGATAGAACTTGTAGAAAGAAGTATCAGGATAAGAAGAGAACCAAAGATCGTCATTCCCAGAAATTTAACAAAATTAAAAAGAAAATCTTTTTTTCTCTTTTCATGAACGTTCAAAATATTATCGAAAGAGTCATTTATGATCTTGAACAGGGAATAGGACGTTACCAGAAGAATCATGAAACTGAACAAGTTAAAAGAAATATTCTGGTGTGCTATTTGAGATATATATTCCGAAATCTGCTCAGCAGAACTGGGTAGAAAAATGGAAATTAAAATATCACTTAATTGCGATTCCAATTTTAAAAAAGGAAGTTGAGGTAGAAAAAAGAGGATAAAAATTATAAAAGGAATAAATCCGAGAAGTGTAACGAAGGTGAGTGCAGCAGATTCTTTAAAAATACTTTCTTCTTTGAATTTAATTCTAAAAGCTTTGATAAAATTTGTTATTTTACTTTTCATAAAAACTCCTGAATTTACCACAAAGACACAAAGATTTATACGCCTTTGGCGTACACCAAGAATAAAGATGCTAATTTTCTATATGCTTTTTGTGCCCTCTTTGCCTTTGTGTTTAATTTTTCATAATCTTTCATAATTTATGTTACACTACCAGCTTTACTATTCATATCTCAATGTATCTACAGGATTCAATTTACTTGCCACGATCGCAGGAATAATACCGGATAACAAGCCGACTCCTGCAGAAACCGTCAATGCTATAAGTATCATCTCGATTCCGGCTATAAGATCGAATTCCAGGTATTTGCTAACTATATCCAATAACGAAAGACCAAGAATTATTCCAAAGATCCCGCCGATAGTTGTAACCAGAATAGTTTGAACAAGGAACTGGAGAAAGATATCTCTTCTTCTTGCTCCCACAGCCAGCCTGATCCCAATCTCGCGCGTTCTTTCCTGGATAGTAGCCAGCATGATATTTGCGATTACAATACCACCAACTAAAAGAGAGATCGTACTTATTATGAAAAAGATCATCTGGAACGTTTTCTGGCTTTCTGCCATTTCACTTGCTCTTTCCTGGGCAGATTCAACTTTGAAAACAGGTGCTCCATGCCGAAGGTTCAAGATTATGGATTCTAATTTTTCTCTGAGTTCGGGAGCACTTTCCGCATCTTTTGCTTTAACGGAAAAACTTCTGATATTATCTTCTCCTGTTCCTTTGTGTATCATTGTGCTAAGCGGTATGAAAGATCTTCGGTTCATATATCTAAGAGCATTGTCACCGCCAATACCGCTGTTTTTCATAAATCGATGTTTCATGATGCCTATCACCTGTAATCTTCTGCTGTGAACTGTAATGAACTCTCCGACGGGGTCCCTGTTTCCGAAAAGCTCTTCCCGTATCTTTGTTCCTATCACAATAACATCATTTGACTGATTTATATCGAATTCATTAATAAATCTGCCGCTTTCGGCACTCCATTCTTCTATCCTGGAAAAATCCGGCAATACTCCATAGATCGATGTTCTATATTCTTTGTCTTTGTATGAATGGCGAACCCAGTGACGTATCTGTGGATTGAAGTATTTTGCTTCGGGAATAAGTGATCTTATCAGTTTGAGTTCTTTGAGGGTGAAATATTTTTTTGCATTGGTTTTGTTGTCATAACTCCAATCAGGATAAATATCGATTTTGCTAAGTCCTCCACGTTCCATCATCCAATCCATGGTTTTTTTGTTAATTCCCTTCATAAGCGCAAGCACAACAATGATGGACATTGTTCCCAGAACTATCCCGATTATAGTTACAATGCTTCTGATCTTTCGAGACCAGAAATCGGAAAAACCAACGATAATACTTTCTTTAAGTGATATTGCCATCTTTGATCAGTCCATCTACGATATTTATTATCCTGTTAGCTCTTTCTGCAACTGCCTGGTCGTGTGTAACAATTATTATTGTATGTCCTTTTTTATTGAGTTCGGAAAAAATTGAAAGAATATCTTTTCCCGAACTGGTGTCCAGGTTGCCTGTCGGTTCATCAGCTAAAATAATGGAAGGGATATTTACTATCGCCCGGGCTATGGCAACTCTTTGACGCTGACCACCGGAAAGCTCGGAAGGTTTATGTTTGAGCCTGTCGCTTAGTCCAACTTCTGCCAGAACCTGTTTTGCCATCTGGGTTCGTTTTCTTTTGTTATACCCGGAATACATCAGAGGTAATTCAACGTTTTTTTGAACATTAAGGTGGGGAAGAAGGTTAAATGTTTGAAATACAAAACCGATCTGTTTGTTTCGAATAGCTGCAAGTTTGCTTTTCTTCAGTGTGCTTACCTCTTCATTATCCAGAGAATAATCTCCGTTAGTTGCAGCATCGAGACAACCGATGATATGCATTAATGTGGATTTACCGGAACCGGAAGGTCCCATTATAGCAACAAATTCTCCTTCTTTGATCTCGATGTCGATACCATTCAAAGCATGGACAGTGACCTTTCCCATATTATATTCTTTTGTTAATTCTTTTACTCTGATCAACTCATTCATTTATTTATCCTTTTTCTTTGAGAGAGATAAATGATTTTGATGTTTTATTGTCAAAAAGAAAATATCAAACAAGCATCCCCCCTAGAAGATTTCAAAATCATTGTATTCTTTCTATTATGAAGAATAGCAAGAAGATTTTTCACCCAAAGGCTGGCAAACATTGATCTTCATTTCTTTTGTACCGACAAAAGAAACGAAGCAAAGAAAAACTCCCGGCGAATATAAATTACAGGGTTCTGCAAAATTCATATTAAACCACTAAAGTGGTTTCTGACGAGTGGAGTTCCATCTCAACCCACAGTTAAAACTGTGGGCTAATGCTATAATCCGTATTGAATTAACCCACAACTTCAGTTGTGGGAATAAGAAAACCCACGTATCAA
>JAUVLE010000310.1 GCA_030595905.1 Candidatus Cloacimonadota bacterium
AAGCTGGGTGGTTTGTCTTGGCTGAATCGTTCCGATTCAGGTTTAGCGGTTTGTTCGGTCGTGATCGTTCCGATCCCGCCGCACACGCCAAACATTATGGGAAATTTTTTAGGCTCATAAATATTGAAAATAATTTGGATTCTTGACAGAATTTATTTAATTCAACAAATGAGAAAAAAGATAAAAGGAAAATTTAATGACCAAACTGGAATTAGAATATATTTTACAAGAAGGTGAATCATATCTCGTTGAATTTAAAGAGAAAGTGAAAAGTTCTTTATCTCGTGAGTTAGCAGCTTTTGCTAATGCTTCCGGTGGTAGAATTTTTATTGGAGTTGATGACAATGGAATTGTAAAAGGAATTTTAAATTCAAATAAAACTAAATCACAGATTCAAGATATTGCAAATAATTGCCAACCATCCATCGAGATTTCAATAACAGAATTTCAAAACATTATAATAATTCAAATTCTTGAGGGAACAGAAAAACCATATCAATGTGCTGAAGGATTTTTTATTAGAATGGGTACAAATTCTCAAAAAATGAAACGAGACCATATAATTGAATTTCTACAAGCTGAAGGACAGATTCGTTTTGAAGACCAACTACATCCAAAATTTGATTTTAAAAAGCATTATGATTCTTCGAAATTGAATAATTTCTTACGAATGGCAGGCATTACTAAAAACCTTGATGATAGCATTATTCTTGAAAATCTTGGTGTAGCTGAGATTGTTTCCGGCAAACTGAAAATGAAAAATGTTGGCGTGTTATTCTTTGCTAAATCAATTGAAACACTTTGTGAACAAGCAACCATAACCTGTGCAGTTTTTGATGGTAAAGATAGAATTTCAATTCTAAACAGAAAAGATTATTCCGATGACATTGTTACAAATATTAATAACGCACTCCATTTCGTAAAACAAGAGCTTCGTGTAAAATATGTAATGACCGGCAAAGCTCAAAGAGAAGAGTCTTATGAAATTCCATTAGAAGTGATGCGTGAGGCAATCGTCAATGCTGTTGCTCACCGAGATTATTTTCTTTACGGTTCACATACAACAATTGAAATCTTTGATGACAGAATTGAAATTACAAATCCTGGTGGATTACCAAAAGGATTATCTGAAAAGGAATTTGGTACAAAAGCTGTTCGTAGAAATCAAATTACAGCAACACTTTTGCAAAGAATTAATCTTGTAGAAAATATGGGGACGGGAATCAATAAGATAAAAAAATTATTAAAAGAATCAGGAAATAAAGATGCTACATTCAAGTTTAAAGATTTCTTCACAATAGTTTTTCTAAAAGAAAGAATTTCCATAATAGAAAATGGCGGAGTAAGTGACGGTGTAAATGGCGGTGTAAATCAGGTTTTTAAATTCATCGCATCCAATCCTAATATTAAAGTTAAAGATATACAAATACATCTAAAATTCTCAACAAGAACGATTGAACGTTATATCAAAATATTAAAAGAAAAAGAATTAGTCGAATTCAAAGGTAGCCCAAAACTTGGTGGATATTTTGTGATAGAAGCTGATGAATCCCCATAAAACACAGCTCCACAGCCAAGCAGGAAGAAAAGCAAGATGAGCGTGACAGCTGCAAAACATTAAACAACATTCCGCTTCGCTCCATGTTGATTAATGCCGGCGTGGCACTAAAAGATACTCGCAACCGTATCGAAGCGGAATGTCGTTTAATCCGGCAGCTGCCGGATACACGTGGACTCGCAAATCGGCAACCCTTGACTTTGATTTGCTCGTCTCATATCAGTTCACCGTCGCAACGGGATGAGAAAATCTCATCCATTGCTCTGTAGTGATCTGACGTGTCACGCCGGCATTATCAGTCATTAATCATAATACAAAAATATATACAAAGGAAAATATAATGGGAAGAAATTTAACTATTTACACACCCGACAGTAAAACATCAAAAGAAGAAAAAAACAAAATTGTAAAATTTCTTTATAATCATCTTGAACAGTTCGGTGATAGCAAAAGTGCCATTTCAAAATCTATTGATTATGCATTTTCCACAGAAAAAGGTAAAGGCGGATTCATCATCGTAGCAATCGACGACATGGAACCGGTAGGAGTTCTTGTTATGAATAAAACCGGAATGTCTGAATATATTCCTGAAAATGTTTTAGTTTATATTGCAGTTCATAAAAATTATCGAGTAGTCAAAGGTATAGGAAGATATCTTATTGAAAAAGCACTTGATATTTCGGAGGGAGAGATTGCTCTACATGTAGAATATGATAATAAATCTGCAATAAAATTTTATAAAAGAATTGGTTTTTCAACAAAATATATTGAAATGAGGTTATTAAAAAGGAGTCAACTATAAATAAGTTTTTCATCTGATTTGCAAATCAGAAGAAAAACAATAGATCTTTATAAGCTGGAATTTATAACAATTCCACTATATGTGAAGCAAGCACAAATAATCACGTTATGTGTATGTAAAAGAG
>JAUVLE010000251.1 GCA_030595905.1 Candidatus Cloacimonadota bacterium
CGTTTACATAAAGTACACATAAAAATTTTCTGGAGTATTTTTTGAAAAAGTTAATCGTCATCGTTTTTATGATCGGTTTTGTTGCAGGTTCATTTGCAGAGGATTACCTCGATATGAACTTCTTCATCGAACCGAAATTTAATTTTGAAAAAACAAATCTGATAAATTTTCATGTTAAAAATATCAGGAACGATTCTATCCGTCAGATAAATATATTTGCCGGAAGGATGTTGGAAAATCCTCGATCCGACAGCCTGACAGTTAGTTTTTTAAATGCCGTACAACCTTATTTGTCCTCGCCGGTAGATTATCTTTATTATGAAAAAGATGTGAAATTCAAATTTCTGATCTCCAATATCGAGAGCGATTCAATTCCGATAATAAAGAATGAGATCATAAAAACAGATTCTATGAAAATTGGGATTTTTTCCATCTATACCCCGGATTTTGTGGTTAAGAACGATATTGCAACTCATACAGAATTTGATTTCAATATTTTTGATATAGCAAAAAAACAGGCAGAATATCTGGCAAAAAGAACGGATTATGTGATCATGCTTTCCAGTCTGAGCAAATTTATCGATAATGACGTTGTAAAGAACATTCCGGTAGATGCTGTGGTAAGTTTCGATTACCAGAAAAAAACAAATTCAATTCTATCTAACCATCTGACTGAGTTTTACAGCATTCTTACGAATCAGGGTCGTTATGGGAAACTCAGGTTGATCTATAAAGACGGGAAGATAAAAGAGAAATGGCAGGAGATCGAATTCGATGTTGGAAGCGATTGATAAATTTATCCGAACTTTACTTTCAAGAGGTCTCTCCAAGCATACCATCAAAGCATACAAAAGTGACCTCTTGCAGTTAGATGAATTTCTGGAAAAATATTTTGAGGACGGCAAGGTCGATCTGAACGAAATAACCCGTTTATTTCTGCGTGATTATATGCGTGATCTGAGCATTAAAGGAAGGAACAACCGCACTCTTGCCAGGAAAGCAACTACTATTAAGAGCTTTTTTCATTTTTGCGAAAGAAACGAATTTATCGAAAAAAACCCGGCTGAAAATCTGCAAATACCAAGATTTGAAAAAAAGCTTCCCAGATTTTTTACAGAAAAGGAGATGGAAGATCTTCTTAAGATTCCCGATCTTTCAAGTAAATTCGGTGTGCGCAATAAAGCAATACTTGAACTTATATATTCTTGCGGGATGAGGATAAGCGAGGTTGCACATTGTAAGATAAACAAGGTAGACTTGGCCGAGAAAACGATTCGCATTATTGGGAAAGGCAATAAAGAACGGATCGTTCCGGTGGGAAAAATGGCAATACGTGCCGTGAAAAATTACCTGAAGATACGCAGTCAGTTTGAATCCCGCGAAAGTGATGACAGCCTGTTCCTATCCAAAAGCGGCAAACCGCTTTCTTCCGATGAATTAAGGGAAATATTGGATAGATACATTATACTCGTAGCCAAAACGAAAGGATATTCACCCCATTCAATACGGCATTCGTTCGCCACTCACCTGATATCACGCGGAGCAGATTTGCGAGCTGTACAGGAGATGCTGGGACACAGCAACCTATCTACAACTGAAATATACACGCATCTTTCTATCAAAGACTTGAAGAAAGTGTATGAACAGGCACATCCCAGAAGTAAAAAAGAAAATTGAAAAAAACCTTCAAAGTTTTAAAACTTTGAAGGTTTACAAAATCCGGATCAAGTAAGCGGTTAATCGTTTATTATTATTTTCTCGATTATTACGTCTTTCACAGGCCAGTCTTTCATTTTAAGTTTCGGTTCCAGATGAGTTTCTACGGTTTTGATCTGATTTATAACAGCCATTCCATTAACCACTTTTCCAAAAACGCAGTATCCCCAGCTTTGTCCTTTATCTTTATGATCGAGAAAAAGGTTATTATTAACATTGATGAAAAACTGGGAAGTTGCGGAATGAGGATCATTCGTTCTGGCCATAGCGATCGATCCCGTTGAATTTGAAAGACCATTATCAGCTTCATTATGTATTGGTCCATAAGTGATAGCTTTTTTTTCGTGATTCTGGTCGAAGCCGCCACCCTGTATCATAAAGCCATTGATGACGCGATGGAAAACAAGACCATTATAGAATCCATCTTTTACATATTTCTTAAAATTCGCAACAGTTTTGGGGGCGAGTTGTGAATTTAATTCCAATTCGATGTCACCCATACTTGTTTTTATGGTCACGTTCACAATATTCTCTTTCTCTGCCAGTTCTTTTGAATAAGAGTCACTTGTAGCACCTATTCCAAATACCATCGATACTCCCAGTAAAATTAATACAACTACTAAAATCCTTTTCATTTTTTCTACTCCTTTTATTTTTTTTCTTAAAGCCTTTCTCACATTTCATAACTCACTCATTGTTTAAATTTGCAAAGTTCGATATTTCCGTCAATTATTTTTATGAAAGAATTATTTATGATCCAATCACCTGCATTTGCATATATTCCATTTTCATATTTTTCCAGTTTAGGAATGTGGGAATGTCCCATGATAATAATGTCATAATCCTTCAGTTTCTTTTTTGCAAAATTTATCAATCCTCTTTCTTTCTTTTGATAAAGAGCAGTAGAAGTTTTCCTGCTTCGGCTTGAACGGCTCAGCATTTTACCTAAACCAAGTGCAAAATCCGGGTGAAGAATTTCAAAAATTTTCATAATGATCCTGTTACGGATGATCGAGCGGAAAATCTTGTATCGTAAATCGTTCGATGTGTATAGATCGCCGTGAGAAACAAATATTTTTTTCTTATCGATTGTTTCGATGAAGTTGTTATTATAAACTTCGATATCGAGTGTATTCGTAAGAAAATCTCTGAACCAGAAATCGTGATTACCGGCAATAAATACGATTCTGCAATCGCTTTCTCTGAGGTCGGCAAGTTTTTTCAGAATAGGAAAATATCCTTTAATTATCACAGTTTTCCAGGTGAACCATAAGTCGAATATATCACCATTCAATATTAAGAGGTCTGCCTTGTCGATAAGGCTATCAAGGAATGCGATCACCCTTTTACGGCAAACAGTATCTTCCTGCTTTTCACAAAATTTCAAATGAAAATCCGATGCAATATAAACTCTCATTTTTTATCCTTTTTAGCCACAGAGGCTCAGAGAACACGGAGGAAAATAGAAAGTAAAACTAATAACATACAAAGTTTTCTCCCCTTTTGCTTTTCTTGACCCGTGAAATTTATTTGTTATTTCACTGGGTTGCTTTGATCTTTGATCTTTATCCTTTATCATTCTCAAAGCAAAGCTTTGAGTTACTTTTTACCTTTTACCTTTTACCTTTTACCTTTTACCTTTTACCTTTTACCTTACTTCACACTTAAATAATAAAAAATATTTGCTCCCATTCTAAAAGCCTGCTGCCTGATATTTTCAGGGTCGTTATGTGCATTGCTCCAGCCGTCACTGATATTACTTTCGTATGTATAAAGTACCATCATTCTGCCATTGTCATCAAATATTGCAAATGCCTGTGGTCTTTTATCGTCATGTTTATGGATTTTGGGAAGTCCTTTTGGAAAATTGAAATAACAGTGAAATATTTCATGATTCGAGGGAAGCTCAACTAAATCTTTTTCAGGAAAAACTCTTTTTATTTCTTTTCGGAAGGAATCATTCATTCCATAATCATCATCTGCATAAAGAAATCCACCTCTTAGAAGATAGTTTCTCAGGTTTTCCGAATCTTTATTATTGAAGACTATATTTCCATGTCCTGTGAGAAAAATAAAAGGAAATTCAAATAGCTTTGTATCCGCAGGTTTAACGGAAGATT
>JAUVLE010000018.1 GCA_030595905.1 Candidatus Cloacimonadota bacterium
ATGTAATCCATTCTGGAAAGAGCAGAAGTAACTTCTATCTTCGGTAATAAAGGAGAGCATAACGCGCTGGCTATCTGCATTCAAAACCTCAAACTGATGATCTACATTGATGTCTTCCTGTATTTCGGCAATATTAACTCCATTAAACGAACAGATCCACATCCTGTCATCAGGACCTTTTGCAATCGACGTAACATAATTGGTAGCAAGCCCGGAAAGCACTTCCCACGCATTATTCTGGTCATCGTATATCGATAAACCGCAATTTCCTATTATATCTAACTGCCAACAGGCAAACCATTTTTTATTATTTTTATCTATTTCAATATCGAGGACATTATTTGTTTTTAATAACGGATATGTTTCTGAAGTATAGTTTTCCCAGTGTTGCCCTTCGTTAGTAGAAGATATTCCTCTTGTTCCTTTTCCAAGTACTTGTCCCCCAAGATAGCCATTTGAAACCCATAATTTACCATTTTGATCAACTTCCATATCCGTTATCAAATTTGCTATTATACAATCTGCTTTAATATTATGATCCCAATCATTTCCATCATAAAAGAACAATCCTTCTCCCCAGGTAAATGCACATATCTGTCCATTGATTTCTTCAAAACCCATAATATCAGAAGTATTTAAACCTGCTTCACCTTTTAGCCAGGAAATTTCGGTTCCGCTTTCAGGAATTTTTGTTACAGCATAATCCGATGAGTCCTGTATCGTTAGAATGTCATCATTCCACACACCATAACTGAACCACAGATTATTCTCATTATCCAGGTATACAGGATAGATAGGTTCTCCTTCTTTATAAATTGTCCAAAATCCCGGATCGTGGATATTATCGGTTATTATGACGCCGCTACCTGTTCCAATAGCAATGGTATTATTTTTTAAAGATATAGAAGATATTTTTTCACTCGGAATGATCGAATTGTCTTCATTAATATGATCCCATGCATTAAGAACATTCATCGAATCGATGTGAACAATATCCAGACCGAATTCACTTCCGCAATAAAGGTATCCGTCTTCCGAAACCTGCAATGATGTGATATTATTTGCAGAAAGACCGTTTTCAGTTGTGTAGTTACTCATCAGAAATGGAAAAGGAAATTCGGGACTATCTGAAAAAACACTAACACCTTCTTTTGTGGCAACAATGATCAATGAATCTTTATGAACGATTTTATTAACGATATCAGATGCTAATCCTATAATCTCATTTATCGACATTATAAAACTAGTATTTTCCAGACGATCCACTCCGCTTCCTTTTGTCCCGATCATCAATATATTTTTCTCTTGTATATAGTCCAATGCTCTTAACTCATTATTGGATAATCCATCTATTGTTGTGTATTTTTCTTTTAATTGTTCATTATTCAGATCATAAATTTCCAGACCGCCCCAGCTCGCAAGATATAATTTGCTGTCTATCTGCTGAATATCATATATGTGATTTGTATTTGTATATATTTTCCAGTTTTTTATTGCAAAAGTATTAATACATATTCCTATTAAAATAAGTATGATAATTTTTTTCACTTGAACTCCTAAAGGATTAATTATTTTTCTTACCGAATCATCTTCCGGATTTTGAGAGAACGGTTTTGATAGTTTTTAAAACTATCGATAAATCCAGATAGAACGACCTGTTTTTTATATAGAATAGATCATATTGCAATTTTTCTAAAGTATCTTCATACGAAGGAGAATGATATATGCCAGAGACCTGGTCCCAACCGGTAATTCCCGGTTTGACCAACGTTCTTTCATTATAGAACGGTATTTGCTTTTCCAATTTCGACACAAGAACAGGTTGCTCTGGTCGGATGCCAACGAAACTCATATTCCCTTTGATAACATTTAACATTTGGGGAAGCTCATCCAGTCTTGATTTTCTTAGTAAAGAACCGAATCGTGTAATCCGGCTATCATCATTTTCAGTTGGATTTGAATTGTTACTTTTTTTCATTGTACGAAATTTAAAAATTATGAATTTTTTACCATTTTTGCCAACTCTTTCCTGTTTGAAAATGATTTCTCCCTTATTTTCGATTTTAATGATAATGCCGAAAATAATCCACAGCGGGAATGTTACTATCAGTACAAGCAAAGCAAATGAAACATCAAAAGCACGTTTTATTATTTCATAAATCCTTTTTTCCCCTTCGCTGAGATTTTCAAGAAACCACAGCTTATTAATAATATCTACGGGAACTTTTCCTGTAATATTTTCATAAAAATGATGTAAGTTGATAAAATTTATTTTTAGAGATAAACAGCTAAACAATACAGAGCTTAATTTTTCAGATTTTATCGGATCACAAGCAAGAACCAAAGTAGAAACACGATTTTTTATGATCATTTCTTTTAGTTTGTTTACATCTCTATAAACAGGGATGTTTTTTTTTTTTGGATATTCAATATCAGAAGTTTTATCGGGAATAAGAACAAAAGGTATTGTATATCCCAGGTGAGGTTTATGAATAAGTTCTTTCATTAATATCTTAACCTGCGGATTATATCCGATGATCGCTATTATTTCTTTTGGAAGATAAGCTTTAAGTGACCAATTAAAAAAATGACGCCAGGCGATAAATAGAAAAGCAAAATTAATTACAAATAATAAAAGATTTGTTTTTGGATTAATGTTTATTCCCGGGGTTAAATAGAAAAATAGTGTTGAAATCAATCCGCCCGCAAGAAAACTACGGAGAGAGAGGCGATAAAATCTTCGGTTATTTATCGCAAAGTTGAAATCATAAAGTTCTGAAATATAAAAAATTATCAGCCAAAAAATAAATATTATACTGAAAGGTATTAGGTGCTGCTGCCATAATTCAAGACTTGGACGCTGTGAATATCTTATATATAATGTAATATATAATGATGCATATAGAATAACAACATCGCCTATTACGAGTAATAACTTCTTAAACTTATGATTCATACAATCTTCTATAACTTAGAACGAAGTTTTTCATATTAAATTTTTCTCTCACCAAATCCTTAGAAAACTCTCCCCATTTGGAAAGTTCTTTCTTTTTTTGTGGTAAACTTGTTAAAACATCTTCTAATTTGTCAATATCATTAATGGGAACAAGAATTCCGTTCTTTTCTGATACCAATTCATTATTACCTTTTATATCGGAAGCTACGATGGGCAGACCGACGGACATAGCTTCAAGAATGGAGATCGGAAGACCTTCCCATCTGGAAAATAGAAGAAATACATCGAAGCCGATGAGCCAATCCAATATGTTGTTCTGCCAACCGGGAAGTAATATTCTCTTTTCCAGTTCAGCTTGTTTTATCATCTGCTTACAAATATCAAAAAGCTCTCCATCTCCGATAAATACAAAGTTAATTTTACTACTTTTCCGGCAGACTTTAATTGCAGATTTTACCGTATTTATTACATTCTTCTGCTCCCAGAATCGAAGTACGCTTCCGATAACAAAATTTTCTTTCGTTATTGGCGATCTCAGTTTCTTAATATCCGGAAGTTCAATGCCATTGTAAATCGTTTGAGCTTTATTTGGAGAGACAATTTTTTTCGCTAATGCCAGTTCTCGCTCGATGTTATTTACAAAAACAACCGTATCACAAAAATGTGAAGCAATACTTTCCATTATTTGATAGAACTTTTGAATGTATCTGGGTTGGAATCGATGAAAAGGAAAACCATGAACTGTGTGAATAATTCGAGGGACTCCAGCCAATCGTGCTGCTATTCTACCAATAAAACCTGTTTTTGAAGAATGAGTATGAACTATATCAAACTTGTTTTTTTTACATATTTTATAGAGCTGGAAAAAAGCTATGAAATCCAGTATTGAGATATTCCGCCTTAACGATCTAACGGGAATATGATGAAATTTTAATTCTTCCAATTTATCTACCAGCGGTCCGCCCGGTTTCGATAGAATGGATATTTCATATTTATTCTTATCGAGCGATGTTAACAGATTTATCATCATATTCTGGGCACCGGAGAGCAATGGTAATAATTGAATATGAAGCATTTTTATTTTTTTCATACCGAGGTCTCATTCAATATGTTGGAAAGCTGCTTGGTTAAATGTTTCCTTTCATATTTATTATAATCATTTAAATTCAGATCAAAAAAGCTTTCTGCTTTATTTGATTTGTGGAGATCGATCATTTTCAGTATGTTCTGCATTATTGCTTTTTCATCGTCGATCTCGGAAATTAACCCGGCATTATTCTCTTTGATCAGCTTTGCAGCTTCTCCTTTTTCGGGTATCATCGCCAATATTGGTTTTTTGGCTGCAAGGTACTCAAATATTTTTGCCGGCAGAACGATCTCACTTTTCCGTTTGGCAATAAAAAGCAGCAGGAAATCACTTTGTAATAAATGAACAATACTTTCCTGATGAGAAACCTGCGTAACGATTTTTATAACTTTCCGTAATCTATTGTCTTTAAGCATCTTTTCGATATCTTTGAAATAATTTCCAATAAACCTGAATTCGATATTATCCGGTAAAAGTTTTTTCTTTAAAAGTTCTTTCAATACATCCAGAAAGAAATATGGAGTTCTTTCTCCATAAAATCCTCCTGTGTAAGAAAAAATTATTTTCCTTTCATCTTCTCTTTTGATATTTGGAAAGTCTGTTTTGTCCCATCCGTTATAGATAACTTTAAATTTGGAAGTTTGAATTTCCGGGAAAAGTGTTTGTATCTTCTTCCTTGAAAAATCCGTATTGATTATCACAGTATTTGCAAATTGCAGTATCCTTCTTTCCCAGTCGATAGAAAATTTCTTATGCCATTTGGAAAAATATGTAATATCAGGTTTTCCTGTCCAAAGGTCTCTATAATCGACGATCAAAGGAAGTTTGAATTTCTTTGCCAGGTTATAAGCTGCAATTGCAGATGTAAACGGTCCGATAGTAGCATAAATTGCATTTATATTCTTGGCTTTGAGTATTTTTTTCCCCTTACTATATGCAAAGGGAAGCCAGCCGATCTTTGAATCTATTGGAAAAACATCGCCGAAATATTTTCTTGTTCGACCCCGAATACTGGTATAGATTTTTTTCTTTTTTAGTCCATTTGCTCTGATCTTCTCAAATATGTATAATAATCTCATCAGGTCAAATGATCCTGTACGGTGAACAGCAACATCTCCGATCTCTTCCAACAGTGTTTTATCATAAGCTATATATTCAATTGGCTTAACTGTAAGCACTGTAGGATTCCAGTCATACAGCGGCAGATATTTCACAAATTTCTGCACTCTCTGAACTCCCGGTCCACCCAGGGGCGGAAAGAAATAAGCGATCATCAGTACGTTTTTCATTGTTCTTCCTGCTCTGTTTTATCGGGACTTTCCTGGTTTTCCAATCTTATCTTCACTGTTGAATCTGCTTTAATATCCGAAAGGAATATTCTATTATCTTTCAATTTGTTATTAGCTCCCACAACTGCAAAGATATGATAATTTCCAAAAAGAGTGAAGCAGAATTTATCCGTTTTTTGCGGGAAGTAGATCGATATTTCATCTTCCTTTTCTTTGATCTCGACACTTTCTCTTTGTTTCCACCAATCAGCGATCTCCATAAAAGTGGCAATAAAAACATTTCTGGGAATGATCTCTTCCAATATATGAGAAAATAATTGTTTATTATAGGGTATTTCCGTAAAATTAGAGATCGAAAAATTAAAGGTTAGAAGCCCATTTATTTTTTCAAATGAATCCAAGATATTATCTGTTAATTCTTTAGCTTTTTCAAATGGCAGTATTTTCATTTTGGAAATTTTTAAAGTATTATCGCAGAATATTGGAGGAATTTCTAAATACTTCGAGTTATTGAATGAATTCATCACTTTCTTCGTAAAAGAATAGTGATGATAGGGGAAAGCCAGCCCATACTTGAACCCGATATTTTGTATAAAACCTCTGGATGAATCATAGGCAAATCCGTTTTTCTTGTGGAACTCTGCAGTGATCTTAGTATCGAAATTTCTATAGATATGTCTGATCCCGAGTTTATCGATTCCTGTAATGCTGGCAACACGTTGTTTCTGCCTGGACAAAATATCATTCCTGCTGGATTTGTATGAAGCCAGAAGAGCAATCTCATTTCCTTTTGTCAGATTATTTAATACATTTTTTAATATATCGTTATTTTTTATATCATAATCGATATCTTCCGGCATTTCTGATTCTGTTCCGAAGAAGAAAGTACTGCAAATCCGATAAAGATTTTCAGTCTCATCGATGATCTCAAAATTCCAGTATTCTTCAATATTCGTAAGAATGAACTTTATTTTACTAACGAAATTATTTAGAATATATCTTATCTTATAAAATACCAGGAAATCCTCTAATGTACTTTTAATGATCTTAGGTAGTGTCCATTTTTGTAACTTATCGATATTATGGGAAAACGCAACAGCAAAGGATTCAGCCTGCGGCCAATATTCCTTTTTAATTAAGAAATAAGAATCTTTTTTGGAAACAGCTTCGATGATAAACTTCTCTAAAAGCCAAAGTAGATGGTTCACAAATGGAATTAACCTGTAATTTATCAGGATCAATTCGGAATCAGGAACTCTGTCGTGTTTATCTTTCTTCAAGGAAATGATCTCGTCATATCCAACCAGATTAAAGAATATATTTCCTATCAGGTCGAATTTATAAACACCATAAAAAATATCGTTATCTTTGTAGAATTGAACAGGAATTTCTATTTCTTGTTCAGAAATAACTGGAATTTTCACTTCCAATTTTATTTCAGATACTTTTAATTGTTCTCTTTTCAGTTTTCCCGGCTGCAGGAGTGACGCATTTGCCGGTATAAAGAAAATGATCTTATTCATTGCAAGAATATAAGCTTCTTTTACAGTCGGTTCAATGAGTCCGTAATAAAAAAGAATATCATTATTTAGAAGTTGATCCAATCTTGTTATGAATTTGAACTCATATCCGATGGTATTAAAAATGAAATCGAATGTATATCTTATTTCATTTTTAAATTTTTCTAATTCACTTTCAATATATATGGCGATCATTATTCCTCAAAACACTTTTGGGAAAAGAGTTCAATTCCCAATAAACGAAATCAGATTCATTTTATACATCTTATTTGTCAACAGCCATTATAATTTGAGCAGATTTAGTCCAATATCCTCATCGAAATTTC
This sequence comes from Candidatus Cloacimonadota bacterium, assembly GCA_030595905.1. Classification (GTDB taxonomy): domain Bacteria; phylum Cloacimonadota; class Cloacimonadia; order Cloacimonadales; family TCS61; genus JACNIV01. The sequence continues at coordinate 7,179 of JAUVLE010000018.1, forward strand.
TTTCGACATTTCCGGCAAATTCTTCAACTAAAACTTCACACGTTGCACTGACCATTGCCAGATTCAGATGACCTCCAAAAATTCTGTGTTTCTCATCTGCAATATTTATATGAATATGAAGATACGGTTTGTTATCTTTAGATGTAATATTGCCGATTAGTGAAGTGATCTCAAAATCTCCTTTTAATTCGGAAGAAAGATATTTCCTGTCTTCCGGTTTGAACAATCCGATAATAACTTTGTTCACAGCTCCTATCGCCGTTATCTTCCCAAGTTGTATTTTATTTTCGATGCACACTTTTTCTATCGATGCAACGATCTCTTCATTCTTGTCTATCCTGATAATGTACTTTGAATCTATCTTTCTATATTTCATCTTCCCCCCATACAAGTTAAAATATAAATCCCAAATAAATTAGTTCTCGAATGTTTGTCTAACAGATTTTTTTATCAAGAAAAAAAGATGGATAGATTAAAGTTGAACCTACTCAAAAAAAGTTATTTTGAAGTAATATTAAACCGTTAAAACGGTTATTGAAAATTTGTTTGTCTCATTAACCACCAACTTAAGTTGGTGGTTAATATGAGGATATATACCCTTAACCGTTTAAACGGTTTCAAATATTTTTTTAATATTTTCATAATACATCATTAATTGATCTTTTAGAGTAAACTTATAGTTAATTTCTATTATTCCAAATAGTTAAGTTTTTATTCATTTCCGGAAGATCAAGAATCTTGACAATATTTAAGGATTTTAAAAAAAGGCTACTGCTTTATTTTTTAGAAAAAAATGAATTATGGAAAGGGAGGTTAATAATGAGAGTTTCAAAATTGATGTTAGTTTTATTTATTCTAGCTTCATTTTATTTTCTTGTAGCAAAAGATTATTTAGAATTTCAAAATTCATATAGAGATATAAATGCACAAAAAGCAAAGAGGATAATGACTATCTATCCGAGTTTGACAGTAATAGATATTTCCGGCACCTATAATATGGGACATATCCCGGGTTCGGTTAATTATTTTATCGGGGATGGCTCATTTGATGATGCTCTTACTGAATTAGATAAAAACGGGAGATACTTGATCTATTATCACAGCGATAAAATTTCCAGAATAGCAGCACGGAAACTGGCAGATGCCGGATTTAAAAAAGTTTATAGACTGGAAGGAAATTACAATTCCTGGGTTGGCGCAGGTTTTGAAATCGAATCTTGATAAGAAATACTAATTATAAAAAAAAGGCGGAGTTATTATCCGCCTTTTTTTGGTTATGAAGAATTTTCTTTTTTATTATTCACAGATCGCAGCTTGAGCTGCAGCCAGCCGGGCTATTGGTATTCGATAAGGTGAACAGCTCACATAATTCATTCCCACCTTATGACAAAACTTTACTGAACCGGGCTCGCCGCCATGTTCCCCGCAAATTCCAACTTTCAGATCAGGTCTTGTTTCCCTGCCTTTTCTTGTTGCCATTTCTACAAGCTGACCTACTCCGGTCTGATCTAAAACCTGGAAGGGATCATTTTTGAGGATGTTTTTTTCCAGATATACGGGCAGGAATTTTCCGATATCATCACGACTGTAACCGAATGTCATCTGCGTAAGGTCATTTGTTCCGAAACTGAAGAACTCGGCATATTCTGCAATTTTATCGGCTGTGAGAGCAGCACGCGGTATCTCTATCATCGTTCCAACCAGATATTCTATTTTGTCTTTTCTTTCTGCAAAAACTTCTGCGGCTGTTCTTTCAATTATTTCATCCTGCATTTGATATTCTTCAACAGTCCCGATGAGTGGAACCATTATCTCCGGTTTTATGCGGAAACCCTTTTCTTTAACGTTCAAAGCAGCTTCAATAATAGCTCTGGTCTGCATCTCTGTAATCTCTGGATAAGTATTTCCCAGCCTGCATCCGCGGTGTCCCAGCATTGGGTTGAATTCGGATAGCGCATCTACTCTTACTTTTACTTCTGCAAAGGAAATTCCCATTTCCTGTGCCATTTCTTTTTGTCCTTTTTCATCGTGAGGAACAAATTCATGAAGAGGAGGGTCTAAAAGACGGATCGTAACCGGAAGGTCTTTCATTGCGATGAATATTTCTTCAAAATCTTTTCTTTGCATAGGCAGGAGTTTTTTCAATGCTTTGCGTCTGCCTTTTTCATCTTCTGCCAGTATCATTTCACGAACTGATTTTATCCTGTCACCTTCAAAGAACATGTGTTCCGTGCGGCATAATCCGATTCCCTGGGCACCGAAATTTCTGGCTACTATGGAATCATTCGGAGTGTCTGCATTTGTACGAACTCCTAATTTAGTGTATTTATCACAAAGTTTCATCAATTCGCCAAATTCTCCACTAAGTTCAGGAATTCTGGTTTCAACTTTTCCATCATAGATCTCACCTGTAGAACCGTTAAGCGATATCCAATCACCTTCTTTGTAGATCTGTTCTTCTGTAGTAAGAGTTCTTTTCTTATAATCTATCCGGATAGATCCGGCTCCGGAAATGCAGCATTTTCCCATTCCTCTTGCAACAACAGCAGCATGAGAAGTCATTCCTCCTCTCGCAGTTAATATTCCTTTGGAAACATTCATTCCTCGAAGGTCTTCCGGTGATGTTTCGATTCTCACAAGGATGACGTGTTTGTCTTCATTTGCCCATTTTTCTGCTTCATCTGCAAAGAACACGATCTGACCGGTAGCCGCACCGGGAGAAGCAGGAAGCCCTTTGGCAATTACTTTTGCATTTGAAATTGCTTCAAGATCAAAGACAGGATGAAGTAACTCATCAAGTTTATTGGGCTCTACACGCATCAAGGCTGTTTTTTCATCGATCATCTTTTCTTTGAGCATATCCATTGCCATTTTGACCATAGCAAATCCGGTCCTTTTTCCATTACGGGTTTGCAGTATCCAGAGTTTTCCTTCCTGGATAGTGAATTCGAGGTCCTGCATATCATGATAGTGATTTTCCAGCTTTGTTTCGATCACACAAAGCTCTTTGTATAAGTTTGGCATCGTTTCTTCTAAAGAAGGAAATTTTCCCGAACGCACATTTTCGGAAACATTTGCCAATTCTGCCCATCTTTTTGAACCTTCCAGTGTGATCTGTTGCGGAGTTCTGGTACCCGCAACAACATCTTCGCCCTGTGCATCGATAAGGTATTCGCCATTGAAAATATCTTCACCTGTGGCAGCATCACGCGTGAAAGCCACACCGGTTGCAGAAGTTTCTCCCATGTTTCCATAAACCATTGCCTGTATGTTTACTGCCGTACCCCAATGTCCCGGTATATCATTGATCTTACGATAGTAAATGGCTCTTTCTGTATTCCAACTGTCAAATACGGCACAGATCGCTCCCCAAAGCTGTTTCCATGGATCTTGCGGGAAATCGTGTCCGGTCCTCGATTTGATCGCTGCTTTAAATTTTGTTACCAGTATTTTCAGATCTTCAGTTGTTAATTCAGTATCATTAAATACACCTCTTTTTTCTTTGATCTCTTCAATGATCTCTTCAAATGGATCCTGTTCTTCTTTTGAAGAAGGTTTCATTCCAAGAACCACGTCACCATACATCTGAACAAATCGACGGTAGGAATCCCAGACAAAACGTTCATTACCGGTTTTCTTTACAAGCCCGCTAACTACAATGTCATTTAAACCAAGATTTAGGACAGTGTCCATCATGCCGGGCATGGAAACACGTGCACCGGAACGAACAGAAACAAGGCAGGGATTATCTTTATCTCCGAACCTGGTTTTCATGATCTTCTCAATATTTCTCATAGCAGCGATTGTTTCATCTTTAAGAAGCTTGATAACTTCTTCACGTCCCAATTCATTATATTCTGAGCATACTTCTGTTGTGATCGTAAAACCGGGTGGAACCGGAACTCCAACAAGATTCATCTCGGCAAGGTTTGCACCTTTTCCACCAAGCAGATTCTTCATCTCTGTTTTGCCTTCGGCTTTACCATCACCAAAAAGGTAAATTCTTTTCTTTTTCATATCTATCTCCTTTAGATTTTAATAAGTTAGATTCAATGTGGAACCATATTTAGATGTATTTCATTTTGAAGGTTTTTAATGTCAATTAAAAATATTTTTTTCAGGAATTTCCAGAAAAAATTTAACTCTGGTTACTAAGCCCCAGCTTGGTAACCTATAAAAATGCATATCAAAGCCAGTCTCCGTAAACTACGCCCCGACAGGCTGGGGCTTTGATACGAGAGATAAATGAGAAAAAATTTATAAATAAAATTGAAGTGAGAAATGTTGATTAATTATACAAAGACACAAAGGAAACGATATTCTTACTCGACCCAGACCGGATTTGTAAAAACCAATCCGTTGTTTTCGGTTGTCATGCTCATTCTCACATAACCTTTGAGAGGAAGTTCAATTTCGGAATTATTTTTTATATTAGTTATCTTTTTTTCTTTTTTTAATTCAATATCTCCGATGAAAAGGTCTGCATTAATAATTTTTCCGAATTCATTTGAAGTTCTTGTTTCATAGACTATTTTTATTTTCCGGTAGGTTACGGTCATACCTACGTGGAATTTCTTTGTTCCGTTAAGCAAAAAGAAATTGATGAAAGGACCATTACTAACGACTATTTTTCCTGATCTTAAACCTTCGGTCGGATTGTTCTCATTATAATGAAATAGTGTAAAGAATTTACCGAAAACCTGTTTCTGAGAAGCAAATAATTTAAGAAAAGGAATTTTGATCTGGCGCATAACATTAAAATTGCCATGTGCATCATTTCCAGCCAGAATAAAGAATCTATAGCCGTCTAAAAGAAGAGATTTCCAATACTCTATTGCCTGCTGAATTTCCGGCAGATTATTATTATTTATGATTTGTAAAAACCTTATTCCACTGTTTTGGTAATCTTTTATAGACCAGTATCCTCTACGAAGGGTAAGTTTCTGCAGGAAGGGGATCTTTTCTGCCGGATGTGCTGCAATAAAAAGGGAATTATCTTTCAGGGTGATCAGCTCTTTAATTTCCTTCAATGATCTTTGCGGTTTATTCTTGAACCATATCTCTGCGCTGTCTCCCCAGCCTTCGATAAATTCATTGTGATCGATCGCCAATAGATGAACATTTTTTCCTTTCGAGTTCCCGATAGATACTTCCTCGCCTGCAATTACCCGGAATTCATTTGAATCAAGCTGCTGAACATCATTTTTCATAGCTTTCCATTTCGGAAGATCCGGGTCATTTTTAATATACGAATTTTCGGAATCATCGAGGTCGTACGAATGATCTGTAATAAAGAGCCAGGAAAGTCCCATGTTCTTTGCCAGTTTCACTGTAGATGCAATATCCGCACCGAATTCTACCTGGTCGGAAGTGTAATTGCTGTGATAATGTGGTTCTCCGGCAAACCAGAAATCTGGTAATGGCAGTTTATTCTCTGCAAAAAAACACTTAAAAGGCTTTTTTAAAATCCCCGGATAATTATCATTAACTATTGTTTTCTTTTTACCATTTATTTCATATTTTATTTCAACCGAGACCTGCAGGAACTGTTCAGTATCGAATCCGGAAACATCTACTTCCAGTATTTTTGAGTAGTATTTTTTGGAAAGTTCGATATCAAATGAGAATTTTTTTGTAAGTTTGTTTTTCCTGCCCGTAATAGTAACTTCTACAAGAAATAATTTAACGGGAAACAAATGGCTGTCTTTTATAATGATAAGAACTGGGAGCTTATGCGAAATGGATTTGATTATCCTTATCGGAACATCTGCAATAATTTCCGGTTCTTTAAGAAAATATTTTGGAAACAGAAATTTCAGATGATAATGGATCTCTGCGTAGGAAAAAATAAATAATGGTAAAAAACCTTCAAGGTTCAAAAAACCTTGAAGGCTTAAATCATAATTCATATTTGAAAATTATGGTAACCAGTTTGGGTCAATTACGTTCTTTGATATTTTGTCGTTTCCAACTCCCCATGGTCCATTTGGAAGATAATAATAGACGATTGCACCATCTTTCCCAAAATTCTTATTTGTTGTAGCGAACACAGTGCTATCGGAAACCGAATAATCGAAATAGAATAGATCATCAGATTTCTTCAGTTTTTGTTGTATGTTAAGAAGGTCGTCTCCAGAGTAGTTATTCTCTTCATCAAGCTTAATTACAGTGTGTTCAAAGATGTAATAACCATTGGCGGGGTCTTCTTTGAAAGCTATATCTGCTCTGGCAATAACCTGAATATTGTATATAGCTTCCTTTAATTTTTTCTGATTGATCCTGTCGATCCTTAATGGGATGATCAGCGTGAAAATGATGCCAACCAACATTATTATCATCAATAGTTCTATGAGAGAGAACTTACTCTTTTTTTCTATCGAAGTATTATCTGCCATTTTTCCTCCAATTAATAGTTAGCAAAAAATCTTAAGTAGAAGCGACTTGTCAAATATTTTTTAAAATCATAATTGTTTATAAAAATTCTTTACAATAAGGACGCTGATTTTTTTGTTTACATTAGTGTGTTGATGAAGTTGTACAAATTCAACGCTAATAAAGCGTTTAGGGAAAGATTATGAATAAATTTTTAGTGATTATTCTTTTTTGTGTAACACTCTCTCTCTTTGCAGAAACAAAAGAAGAGCTTGATAAGAAATTTCAAGAAGTAGTTAATGAATACAATCGGGAAAAAAATAAAAATACACTTAGCGGAGCAATTATTTTACCAAAAAAAATTGATTTGAACACAGCTTCTCTAAATGAAATAAAAACATTACCCATTACAGAAGAACAGGCAGAAGATATTTTTAACTATCGCTTTTATATTCAATTTTTCAAAAGTATTTATGATCTCAGGGACATCGAGTCTATCGATCAGATCACTATGAATAAACTCAAACCGTTTGTTATAATTTCTCATTATGATGATAAAGATGAAGCTTCTGTACGAAGAGATGAAATAGCTTATCTTATCGAGAGGTTGGGAAGCAGCGAAGGTTTGCAGGAAGGTATGAGCGATGTATGGGAAGATTACCTGATGACACCTCGAAATATCAACAAACTTCCTTTTTCCGATATTTTAAATATCCCAAATACTTCTGCGATCGATGTTTCTGCAATTCTAAAACGAAGAGCTGCCGGAGACACACTTTCCAATTATCGCGACCTCAGGCATTCTCCCGGAATCTCATATTACGGAGCAAAAAATATCAAACATTATGTTTATTATAAAGAACAGCCTGCTGAAAAGAAAATATTTTTAGATTATCAAATGAAATATAACGACAATCCTTATGGGGACGATGCTCTGGAAATGTATCGGGAATCTATGATAAGATATGATGCTTATTCAGATGAACCACAAACTCCGGGTATCAAAACACAATCTTACTGGGGCTTTTTTAATATGGAATCAGACGGAGCTGATGTATTGAATAAATTCAGGATCAGATATATGAATGAGTGGAAAGCCGGGTTACTTTTTAACAACCAAAAAGGGGAAGATAATTTATTTGAGAATAAGGATTTCTTTAATGATTCCAAATTTTATGCAGGCTATGAAAAAGAACTGGATCTGCTGGGCAGGAATTATCTGAAGATATATGCTGGAAATTACCGCGCTACTTTCGGGGAAGGACTGGTTATGGAAAATACCGATTTCTACAGTCCCCGAAAAACAGGTTATGGTTTTAATAAAAGAATTTCAGGAATAATTGGAGATGTTTCCAGAACTCAGGAATATGCTCTTAGGGGTTTAGCTCTCGATTGGAAACGCAGTAATCTGAATGCTGTATTTTTCCTTTCACAGGACAAGAAAGATGCTGTGGTTTATGATAGTAATGATAACGGTGAATTTGATAAGGACGATGATGTTCTTTGCTATATCACAATGACCAGAAGATTCACAGATGATGAACTCGAATCTGCCGAAGAATATTTCAATAATTATCCTGATAATTTTAATCCGATCAGCATTGCACCTCGAAAAGATGCTCTGGAAGAAAATATTATCGGTGGTCACTTTGAATATTCTCCTTTCATAGGAACTCATATCGGTGTAACCGGTTATGAAGCAGTCTATGATAGGGATTTTGTTGTACTCAAAGATGATGATCTGAAAAATTTACTTATTTATGACGATTATTATTACGATAAATGGAAAATAACCGACAATGAGATTTCATCTCTTTATTCCACGAAATCAGAAGAAGTGGGGGATAGGGATTATAGAAGAGTTATCGGCTTCGATTGGAGAACCGTTCTTAATAATACTTCCATTCAGGGTGAGTATGCCGAGCTGCAGGTAGATGGTAAGATCGGTAAGATGGGAGATGATCCCAGTGCTCTTATCATCAGCACCTATTCGCAATTTGATAATTTATATTTACTTTCGATGTATCGAGATTATGACCTCGATTTTGATAATCCCTATCACCGTAGTTTCTCCGAAAGTGAACGATTTGATGATACTGTTTTCGAGAAGCTGGCTTATGCCTTGAATAATACACTTCTTACGGATATGTACCTGAATTCTGCTCAACCTTCTGCAGAGAAAGGAATATATTTTGAAACCAGGTACCAGTTCAGCCGGTATTTTACACTTACAAAAGCATACCTGGATATCTGGGAAAGAAAATCGGATGCTCGCAGGGGAATCCGATTTCAGGGAAAATTAGAATTCAAGCCGATACATCAGATTCGCCTGAGAGGAAGGTATAAGCATCAGATAAAAAGATATGACGACGATCAGGACAGGGGTAAATCTCAGGCAGATGAATATGAATTAGGATTCCTGTTTTACCTTTCCAATTTTGATAAGATCAAGCTTGGTTATGTCTATGCCACTGTTTTACAACCGCCGTATCTTTCCATTCTTTCCGATCCTGCACAGGCAAGCGGACCCGATATGGCTCAGGCAAGCACTCTTACAAACGGTGATATGATCTATGTAGATTATACCCATAATTTTAATAAGAACCTGAAAGTGGTAGGCTCATTCTCTTTCTGGCAAGGATACGGTGTATCATTCTGGGATTTTGAAGATATTGAACTCGATTTTGACCAGGAAGACAGGGGATTCAAATGCTGGTTCAATGTTCACAGCAGGATTTCGAGCAACCTGTTCTTATCGATGAAATATAAATACAAACAATTTATGACCAGGGAATACGAATTCAGGGACTATAATGATATTCCGGGTCCCGAGGAAGGAGAATATTATTTCCGGCGGGTTGAAAGAAAAGAAAATATTATTCGATTGCAATTAGATTGGAAATTTTAGTTTGGAGGATAGATGAAAAGATCTTTATTATTAATATTATTATCGCTCACAATGTACAATTTATATTCCTATTCCATCCTGGAAAGCGAAACAGGAAATTATGTTACGAACTTAGATGCCAGGTCAGCAGCAATGGGAAGTGCAATAGCTTCCGGCGGGAATAACCTTTTTGATGCATTGACCAATCCGGCAAATCTGGGATTTGTGCAAAATAAACTGGGCTGTCAGTTTACCGCCCTGGTTTTGAAGGATGCGGATAACAGGTCACTTCCGATGTATAATTCCTTCGATGCATATTGTGACGATGCAACCTATGCGAGCAACATTAATTACTTCAGCGATTATGCATTCGGAGCACATTACAGTATGAAATTTTCCGATATAAATTCTGCTGTTTCGGTAATATATCGTCCTTTTATGAGTTTCGATTCTCATTATTTAGAGGAAGTAAGGAACGATAAAAATTCAGATGAAAACAGCTATCCACCTATCATTGCAAAAAATTATATAGACAGCGAAGGTGCGATAAATGCTTTAAGTTTTCTAACTGCTTTCACATATAAAGATTTCGTATCTTGCGGTATCGAAGTATCCAGACTTACAGGAGATTCAGATAAAGAAAGAAGCATTATATGGTCGGATTATTCTATAGAAATGGTAGACGAAATTACAGATTCTTCTCATATAATTAATACGTTAACAAGAGAATTTGAAGCATTCCAGGTAAAAGTGGGAGGCAGGGTAAAGATCAACCGGAGGTTAGGATTCGGCATTGCTTTTTCCCCAAAGATCGAATTTGATGTCACCGGAAATAAAGATGGAGTGAGTGTAGAAAATGCAGTTTATACCTACACCGGATTTGATTCCCTCGATATTCCTACAGATTCCCTGATGTATTCGGAGTTCATTACTCCAACAAAACTGAGAGCAGGAATTTCCTATGAACCCAGAAATATTATGAGAACATATTTTAATTGTGATATCGAATATACAAAATGGTCTGATGTAAATTCTTTGTATGATGATGAATTGAGTTATTATATCGGTATTGAACATTGCCTGAAAAATAAGATGCCTATCCGCCTGGGATTTAATTATCAGACTTGTTACAGTCTTCATCAGCATTCGGGAAAGGTTTTTGCAGACAAGGTAACGATTCCTGCATTCACAGCAGGAACAGGCTTTACTTTCCTGGAAAATTTCAATTTCGATATCTCTTTTGAATTTTCCACCAGGAAATATGAAGCTCTCGATCTTTTTATGGATACTTTCTACAACTATGATGAACTTTGGGAATATCCTCAACATGTAGATTTACAGGATAGAGGTTGGGAAAATCCGGATACGGTTAAAGAAACTTTCTTTGGGTTGCAGACTTCTATCAGCTTCAAATGGTAGGTAAGAAATGAAATTGAGATTAATTTTTCTTCTTCTGGTCATCGGAAGTTGTGTCTTATTCGCGGAGGACCTTCTTCTGGATATTATGTTCACGAATGATATCCACGGCGGCATCGACAGATATCCGGCAACATTCATGAACCCAGATTTTCCGCCTATTCTTGGTGGTGGTGGTTCTGCCGCAACTTATATTAAAGGCGTAAGGAAACTCTCCGATAAAAAGAATCGGGATAATTTACTGGTTGATGCCGGAGATTTTTTTCAGGGTCACCCTGTGGGAACGATGACCGAAGGCAGGGCTGTTATCAAGTATTTCAATATGATCGGTTATGACCTGAGCGTTGTGGGAAATCATGAGTATGATCTTGGAGAAGACGTTCTCATCGAGACTTATAAATTAGCGAAATTTCCTATACTTTCCTGTAATATTGTAAAAAAAGGAACGGATGAATTAGTCGATTATGTACAGCCTTATATCATCATCGATAAAATGGGTGTAAGAATTGGAATTATCGGTTTAACAACAACCGATACAGCTTTGATGAGCTTTCCGGAGAATATTAAGAACGTGGATTTCCTACCGGCAAAAAAAGCATTGGAAAAATATATTAAGATCGTTAAAGCAGAAGATGTTGATCTTATTTTTGTTGTTGGGCATATGGGATTGCCATATTCTCCTGAACCTGCTTATGAAACGAGGTATAAGGAAGATAGGGAAGAATTCGATCGAGTGTGGGGATATGATGCACAGGAACTTGCGCACGAAGTTGAAGGTGTCGATGTATTCTTCAGTGGGCACATACATAAAGGATTTGCAGAAGCATGGGAAGACCCTGTAACTCACACCCTGGTTTTTCAGGGGTATGCTTATGGCAGCAATGTAGGGCATCTGATCCTGAAGATCGATAAAGCCACAAAAACTATTTCCGGTTACGATAAACCGGCAATAAAAGAAGGTGTTCTTATTACTGTTTTTGAAGATGAATTTATTCCGGATGAAGAAATAGCAGAATCGATTCTTGCCATGCAGAAAGTAGCTGAAGAAGGAATGGATGAGATAATCGGAGAAGCTGGAATGCATATTTCCAAAGAAGGTGGTGATGCACAGAACATGATAGGGAATCTTGTCTGCGAAGCAATGCTTGATTTTACGGACGCAGATTTTTCTTTCCTGAATCTGGGTGGTGTTCGGGGAGATTTAAAGATCGGTCCGATAACGTATCGGGATGTATTCAATGTGATGCCGTTCGACAACCAGGTGGTCTTGATGCATATCGATGGTGAATTCCTGAAAGAAATTATTGAAATGCGTGTTTCAGGTGGCAGGCATGGACTTAGGGTCGCCGGTATTAATGTGGTAGTAAACAGAGAAAGAGATAGTTATGACAGGATAACAAAGCTTCTCATTGGCGGTGAACCATGGCAGGCAGATAAAATATATAAAGTAGCCACCACAGATTTTTTATTACAGGGTAATGCCGGGTTGGTTATGCTTACAAAAATTCCCGAATCTCAGATAATGCGTTATGAAACAGGACTAAGGGATGCTATCGTAGAATATATAAGGAAAAAATCACCTGTTACTACTCAAATTGATGACAGATGGAAACGTGATAATAATAGTAAACAAACTCCTGAACTTCTGAAGGAATTAGAAAAATCCAGGAAAAAGAAAGATTAAAAATAAAATCGTTGACGTATGAATAACTGATTTTTTTAATTGTTCATGAATTGAAAGCGATTTTGAATATTCTAAAATATGGTATACATTCTTATAGTTAAGAAGGATTAAAAACTATTAATTAAAATTGGAATGTTATTTAGGAGAGATTTGATTTGAATAAGATAGGAAGATTGGTCATCGAAGATAGAAAAGAACTTAATGTTATCATCAGTACGATAGAAAAGCATCTGAATAAGAACAAAGTAAACCTGGCAGAAAAGAAACTGGTAGAAATATCTAAAACACCTAATTATTTCGTACGTGAATATTTAGGAAAGAATCTTGCTGCGACCGAACACCAGGATAAAATGATAAAGATCACCGAACATATGTTGGAACACAAGATCTATGGTGTGAGGGCAACAGCCGTTTTTTACTTATACAATATTTATATTGAAGACACTGATAAAGTATTTGAAATATTAGAAAAAACCTTTGATAGTGTCCCATGGGAAGTGGAAAGCATCATTAATGATATGTGGAAAAAAATTCCCGATATAATGAAAGAAAGGATGCAATCCTGGATAGAATCCGATAATCCTCAGAAAAGATCTCTTTCTTTTCATGGGATGGAAAATATTGCTCGTTCCGATCCAAATTTTATCATGGATTTTATCAGTAAGGTCATCGATGATGAAACTATGGAAGTTCAAAAAAAGATAACACATATTCTTACCCAGGTTGCCAGAGTTAATCCCGTAATTGTTTTTCCATATATCAGAGAGTGGCTCTCGGATGCAAATGAAAAAAGGATTAAAACTATCTGGGTATCCATGAAAAAACTTGCAAATATTGTTATCCAAAGAAATCGAAGGGAAAGATCTGAAGAATTTATTTTACTTACTCAACAGACTATAAACGATTGGAAAAATGATGAAAATGATAATATCTCACAAATGGGGGCGAGGCTTTCCAGAATCATTACAAGATAAACTTGTAATTAATTTTTTTTCAAACCTTCATTTTAATTACCGAAACATCCGATGACAAAAAATTTACTTATCAAAATACTGGTGCTTATTATTGCCATATTATTCTGGGAACAGCAGGTTCTGATGAAAAGCTACATACAGGAGAGCCATGTTCCTGTCAAACTGATTAATATCCCTTCTGATCTTGTTTTAGATGAAAATGAACTCCCAAAAATTAATATATCCATTCAAGCAAGAGGTTTGGTTTTTCTGTATATTAGATTTTCAAAAATTTATTTTGAGATAAATGCAGAAAAGTTTAAATATGGGAAGAACCGTTTGAAGCTATCGGAGAAAGAACTTATATTTTCAGATAGGATCGATCTTAATATTTTAAATATTGAATTAGATAAAAATATCTACGTGTCGATGGATAAGCTGGTTGAAAAGAAAAAATCTATTGAAATACAATATGCTTCTGCCAAAGACGAAAAGTTCTTTATTGAAAATAAAATAATAAATCTACAGCAAAAGGTCACATTGAAAGGTCCTCTTAGTGTCCTTAATGATATAAAAAAAATACAGACTGAGAAGATTTCAAGAAAAATGGTAGAAAACGGGAAGCTCTCTGTTATAATAATAAATCCGGATCCGAAGGTCCAACTGCTGAAGGACAGGATTATCCTGAAGATCACTCAAACAAAAACGATAAATAGAACTATCTCATTGATACCGATCAGATTTCCGGAAGATGAAAATATTACGATTATCCCACAGAAAGTTTCTGTTATGGTGCGTGGACCGGAAGAAATTGTTGGGAAACTTAACAATAAATCCATCATTGCACATCTGGATATTTCAAAATTTGGAAAGGATTATGCAGAGGTTACATTTGAAGTTCCAGTCGGAGTGAAAATTATTGAGTATACTCCTAAAAAAATTCAAGTTATTAAAAATGAATAATACTCATTTTAACTACATATAATGTTTAAAATACTTGCTTTTGAAACTTCCTGTGATGATACATCTGTTTCTGTAATCGATTCCAATTATAAAGTCTATTCAAACCTTATATCTTCCCAGGTAACTCATGAAGATTTCGGTGGTGTTGTTCCCGAACTGGCTTCACGACTGCATCTGAAAAATATTATGCAATTAACTCGTGCTGCAATTAAAAAGGCTGAGGTAACATTTGAAGAGATCGATGCTGTAGCTGTTTCTGTAAATCCCGGACTTATCGGAGCACTTCTGGTTGGAGTCTCTTTTGCCAAGGGGCTTGCATACGGTTTTAAAAAACCTCTTATTGCCGTGAATCATATGCTTGGGCATATCTATGCGAATAAAATTGATCATCCCGAACTTGAACCTCCTTATCTGGCACTGGTTGTGTCCGGCGGACATACGGAACTGGTCGATTTTCAATCTTTTGATAGATTTGAAATTGTTGGAAAAACCAGGGACGATGCTTCCGGAGAAGCATTTGATAAAATTGCTAAACAATTGAAATTGGGTTATCCGGGAGGCCCGATAATAGATAAAATTGCAAAAAATGGAAATCCTGAATTCTTTGATTTTCCACGTGCTTTAAATAGAAAAGACAATTTTGATTTCAGCTTCAGTGGTTTAAAAACGGCAGTGAGAAATTACCTGCTCTGCAAAGATGAAAAATTCATAAAGGATCATCTTTCGGATATTACAGCTTCCGTACAAAAAGCAATTGTAGACAGCCTGGTAAAAAAAACTATCAATTATGCAAAGAAAAAGAAAACGAAGAATATTGTTGTGGCAGGTGGAGTTTCTGCTAATAGTATGCTGAGGAAAATGATGAAAGAAGAAACTGCAAAAATTAATATTAAAGTTTATTTTCCTGCTTTGGAATATTGTATGGACAATGCAGCTATGATCGGTGCTGCCGCAGTGGAGAAATTCAAACGGAAGGAATTTGCAGATCTTTCTCTGAATGCTTTTTCTACAAAAGGCGTGAGATTTATCTGAAAAAAGCAACTCGACCGGATAACCCGGTCGAGTTTTTTCTTACTTAAAAAATCAATTTACGATAATTATTTTATTAGCAGCATTTTACGAGTTAGTTGCT
>JAUVLE010000168.1 GCA_030595905.1 Candidatus Cloacimonadota bacterium
ATCATATCATCGATGTCATCATGCCTGTAAGTAAATTTAATAAAATGTTCATAAAGATCGAGGCATGTAAAAAGCTGCCAGCTTAAAGATGTTTCCGGCAATAGATCCGGGTTTCCAACAGCCTGTGCATCTCCTTTCCAGTAAATATCATAAAAAGATGGTAAGGTAAAACCATTCGACACATTTCCACCGAGAGTGATAATAAAAAAATTCTCATAAAAAAATTCCGGTGCAATTCGCCAGCTTGTGAAATCTTTGAAACCGGTAGTACGATCCCATCTAACAGATGCTGTCAGACTGGTGCTAGATAGAAAAGAAGATTTCTGCAATTTTGTATTTCCAAAAACACAAAAATTCTCACGAAACACTTCCGGGATAGAATCATCTTCGTTCGTCAATTCCCTGTATTCAAATGTCTCATGATTGTAATCTCCACCCCAATCGAAATAGAAATCTTTACCCTGATTTTCCAGTTTACAGCTAACGCCACGGTTCCGATTGTAATTCTTACCATAAACATAATAAAACAGGTTGCTGTTGAAAGGCTCTTCCAACCTTGTATTGTCATAGATCGTTTTTTCATCGGAATAGAACATATCAGCTTTTATGATAAACTCCTTTAATCCTTTTGATAAAGTAATAAAATGACGATAAGTCTCACCTTTGAGTCTGCTGTTATTGTACAAATCGGGATCACTTGTAGGACCCGGCAGTTTTTTGAAGAAATGCTGGAAAAGTAATTTATAATTTATTCTACAGAACGAATTGGAATTACCGATGTTCAAATTAACATTATATATTTCCTTTTCATTATTTATGCGAGTACGTAGTGAATCAGGATTTGGCCAATATTCGGGAGGTTTATATTGGAAGTCATTTCGGGAATAACTTTTGGAAAGGAATGTAAAAAACTGAAATTTTGGATTAGCTCCCGAAAATGTAAAAGAAGTTTTATCCAGGCTGTAGGAACCGAAAGTATGATCTATTGATGATGATAACTTTCCACTGGAGCATTTTGTGTTTATGTTTATGATGCCACCCATTGCACCTGCTCCACCCTGAGACCCGGCACTGCCTTTTATGATCTCGATGCTTTCGATGATCTCGGCAGGAATTGTGGAAATATCAAACGCTGTTCCACTTTTATTCAGAGGAATACCATCCAGCATAACCAGTGTATGACGCGCTTTGTAGCCGGGAATAGAAACGTTTTGCGTTTCACCATGCAGGTTCGTTCCGGAGATCAGCAGGTCTGCTCTGTCTCGCAAAATATCAGCAGCATTTTGATAATTATTTTTAGAATCCACTTTGATCACGATCTTATCTGATGTATTCAAAAGCTGCTCGGAATATTTTGCCCCCGTGATCTTTATGCCCGGAATTTGCACGGAAGATGTTCGTAGTATGATCTTTGCAGGAACTTTGTTTGCAGGAATAATAATATCTGCATAACCTATTTTATGAAATTTAATCGTTCGATCAGGATCGACGTCCGAAAGAACGAACCTGCCGTTTTTCCCTGTTATCACTGCTTTTGAATCTGTGGAAATTATAACATTATCTATTGGTTTTCCTTTTTCATTTAAAACAATTCCTGATATTTCCAATCCAGGAAGAGCAGTAGCAATGAAAATAAATAAGAAAACAAGAATTGAATATTTTCTTTGCCACAGAGACGCAGAGAACACAGAGGTCTTTTGCAAAGAGTAAAAGTAACTCAAAGCTCCCGCTTTGAGAAGAAAAAAGATTGTCCGTCTTCGCTGTGCTACGCCGTGACAAGAAGACGAAAGAACAAAGGAAAAAGGAAAAAGGAAAAAGCTGAAAGCAAGAAAACTTTGTATCTTTGCCTGCCCCGTAGGAAAGTATGACCGTATTGGGATGGCTTGATGTTCTTCGCCTGCCATGCCGTATCCATTAGTTGTCGGAGAAGGCAGGTGGCTCATTTTATTTTCCCGGGGTAGATCAGGTTTGGCTTTCCGGAAACCGGATTGTTAATTATTGTTAGTTCCACTTCATAAAGATCTTTTATCATCTTTTGATTAATAATTGTTCTGGGAGCGCCATCAGCAATTACTTTACCCTTTTTCAGCATCACGATGCGATGACAGTATTCCGAAGCCAGGTTGATATTATGAGATACGAGAATTATCAGTTTGTTCTGTTCGCTGTTTATCTTGGATAATAATTGCATGATCTCTAATTGATGATTTATATCCAGATTGGCAAATGCTTCGTCCATCAGCAGTATCTCTGTTTCCTGGGCAAGTGCTCTGGCAATCGAAACTCGACGCCGCTCTCCTCCGCTCAGTTGGGAATACTGCTCTTTTTTTAGCCGTAAAAGATCGAGTTGTTTCAAAATATCATCCACCACTATCCTGTCATTTTTACTGTAATTCTGCCAATAACCCAGGTATGGAAAACGTCCCATCATAACGAGTTCCTGCACAGTGTAATCGAACTGCAATTGAAAATCCTGCGGGATGATGGCGATCTGCTTTGCCAATTCCTGACGGTTCCATTTTTTTATGGAAGTTCCCTTTATTTTAATTTCACCTGTCAATGGTTCTATGAATCCTATCATTGCTTTAAGAAGAGTGGACTTACCGGCACCATTTGGTCCAAGAAGGGCGCAGAATTCTCCTTCCAGAAAATCTATTGAAAGGTTTTCTATCACTTTTTTTTCCTGGTAAGCCAGAGTTATGTTATTAATTTCTATCATATTTTCCTTTTTTTGTAAAAAACATTTGCCAATTCATACTAATTTACTATGTTATCCTCGTTGGAGGATAAAATGCATATTTCAATAAAAACCGGATATGCCGTGAGAGCTCTTTCCGAGCTGGCTTTGAACGCATCAGAGAAACCGATTTCTATCTCTGAAATATGCAGGAAACAAAATCTTCCGACAAAATATATCGAACAGCTTTTCAGAAATTTGAAAAGAGACGGATTGATAAAAAGCGTTCATGGTTCAAAAGGCGGTTATTTCCTCAATCGAGAATTATCCAAAATTTCTCTGAAAGACATAATGAAAGCTGTTGATGATCTATCACATAACTTCTGTTATGGAAATAATGAACATATCGATTACTGTAAAGGATTCCCCTGCGGTTTTTACGAACTCTGGGATGAGATAAAAGATCATTTGGAAGAATATTTTGATTCCATAAAATTAGAACAGATAATTTCTAAATTGTAGGAGAAATTGTGAAGAAAAACTATTTCGACAACTGCAAAACCACTCAACCGGCTCCGGAAGTTATCGAAGCAATGATGCCGTATTTCGGAGATAAATTCATCTTCCCTGCCAATTTTGTTTCAGGAGGAAGTACAGCAGCTGAGGAACTGGAAGGTTTCAAAAAATCAGTTGCCGATTCGATCGGTGCGAATACATCAGAAATTCACTTTACCGATAGTGGAACGCTTGCAAATAATATCGCCATCAAAGGATTCCTTTCCGAAAACGCCAAACATGGTATCCATATCATTGTTTCTGTGATCGATTATCCCGATCTTCTCACCAATGCAGCTTTCTTTGAAAAAAGCGGTTTCGAGGTTACCTACCTGGAAACTGATGAAAATGGTTTTATCAATCTGGAGCAATTAAAAAATGCTGTTCGTCCCGATACGATAATGTTCATGACAACCTTTGTAAATCATACTGTCGGCTCCATCCAGCCTGTTAAAAAGATCAGGGAAATACTCGATACAGCCGATCATAAAGTAGTGATGCATGTTGATGCAGGACAAGCTTATGGCAAACTTTCTATCGATGTAAATGAACTCGGTATCGACCTGATGAGCATCAGTGCTCACAAAATTCACGGACCTCAGGGCATTGGTGCTTTGTATCAAAGAAAAGGTGTCGTACTTGGTCAGGTTGTACATGGAATAAACCGAATGGATAAACACCAGACCGGTGCTGTGAGTATGGCAAATATCGCCGGTTTTGCTAAAGCTGTGGAATTGACTTTTTCAGACTTTGAGAAAAATATTAACCACTTGAGAGAACTTTCCAACTACCTGCTGGAAAAAATAGAAAAAACAATTCCCTACACATTACTTAACGGACCTCGTGGAGAAGGTAGAGCACCGCATAACATTAATATTTCATTCGATTATATCGAAGGTGAAGCCATTATGCTGATGATGGACATTGCCGGAATTTCCGTTGCTACAGGAAGTGCGTGCGCTTCTCAAGGGCTTAAGGCCAATTATATCCTGATGGCAATGGGCAGAAATCATGAACAGTCCCATAGCTCCATGAAGTTCACTTTGAGCAGATATAATACAAAAGAAGAAATAGATCATGCAGTGGAGAAACTTGCTGAGATCGTAAAAGAATTACGTTCCAGAAGTCCATTGTATAATAAGGAGTAGAAATGCAATATTCACAGAAAGTATTAGACCATTTTATGAAACCGCATAATATAGGGAAAATAGAGAATCCGGATGCAGAAGCAACAGAAGGCAGTCCCGCCTGCGGTGACCAGGTTTCAATTTATTTAAAGGTTAATGACAAGACACAAGTTATTGAAGATATTAAATTCCAGTCATACGGCTGTGCTTCAAACATCGCCACAGCTTCCATTATCACAGATATGGTTATGGGCAGAACTCTTGATGAAGCCAAGAAAGTAACCTGGAAAGAAGCAGCAGATGCGCTCGATGGTCTTCCTCCTGTTAAAATGCACTGTTCCGTTCTGGCAGTGGATACTCTTCGGAAAGCCATTAAAGATTATGAGATCAAGCACGGTTTAGCTGAAAAGGAAACATTTGGAAAAAACACGATCGTCGAAGAATTAAAGAAAGTGATCTATCCGAAAGTTGGAGAGGATATCGTAACCCTGAAGATGGTGAAATACGTAGGCTTCGAGAACGGTATTGCGACTGTCGATGTTGATATTCCGAAATTTGATGAGCATCGTGATAATGTAGTCGAAGAGATCAAAGAGCACCTGGAGCAAATTAAAGAGATCAAAAAAATAAAGATCACAATATAGCTTCACCTTTCCGAAACTTATCTTCCGGAATTTCTTCGTATGAAGTTTCGGAAAGTTCCCACTCGTTCCCAAAGCCCTCTTTGGGAACATTTTTATCTCATCCCACTCTATGTAGATTTAAAGAACAAATTATTTTACTCGTTCAGGAGTGAACGAGTTACGTCATTATTTACTTCTGGACATAATAAACAGGAAGAATGGACATCCGATGAATGCAGTGATAACGCCCACCGGTAGTTCGATAACAGCAATATGCATTGCCACAAGATCGCATAATATCAAAAGAACCGCACCACCGAAAGAAGCAAGGATCAGGGTAAATTTCTTATTCCCGCTTGAAATCATCCTCACAAGGTGAGGAACAACCAGCCCGATGAATCCGATGATACCTGCATACGCCACTGTTATTCCCGTTAAAAGTGAACATATCACAAATATCTTTTTGCGTAGTTTTTTTACATCTACTCCCAGGCTGGAAGCTACAAGGTCACCCGTTGTAAGAATATTCAATTGATTAGAAAGCAGGAACAGATAGAACATCAAAAGGATCGAAATACTGAAAACAGCAAGGAATATTTTCCATTCAGTATGACTGAATATATGACCCAGATTTCCCATTAAAATATTAATTATATTTCCAATATCCTGTTGGTTAAAATACATTATCAACGAGATAAGAGCAGCAAAGAACATTCCCACGATAATACCGGAAAGCAATAATTTGGATTTATTAAAAAAACCACCGAGATGTGAAAGATACCACACCAGTATCATAGTTAATATTGCGCCCAGAAAGCCCATAACAGGCATCAGCAAATATAATCCCATCACAGCTGCCAGGATACTTCCAAAAGCTGCTCCCGAAGAAATACCCAGAATATACGGTTCTGCCAAAGGATTATTCAACATAACCTGGAACGAATATCCCACTCCCGCAAGAATGAAACCGGTAAGAAACGAAAGCATTAACCTGGGAAGCCTTACAGAAAGAATTATGTGCAAAGATGCTGCTTCGAATGAAAGATAAAAATAGATCAGGAAAACAGAAAAGATAACAAACGAGAATAATATTTTTTTATTCATATAAAACCTTTTGCAGTTTTATAATTCCTTCCACCACCCTCGGAGAAGCTCGTAATATGAGATCAGGATCAATATCCTCTACTGTGAAGATGCGGTTATTTTTGCAGGCAGATATCACTTCCCAACCTTTTCTATCCTTGATCTGTGAAGCTGTCATTCCCGGATAGGTGACGATGATGATATCGGGATCTGCGGCTATCACTTCTTCTGGTTTTATCTTGCTATAATCACGGGGAAGGAACGAAAATATATTATCTCCTCCTGCATACCTTACAACCTCGCCTACAAAAGAGCTATCCGAAACGCTCATTATGGGATTTCCATAAATCTCGATATAAATACCGGGGAATTTGTTTGAATCTTTTAATCGTTCAAGCGAAAATTTCAGCAACGAATTAACAGCAGTTTGCAGGCTGTCGGCAACAATATCCGCTCTTTCTGTTTTATTTATA
>JAUVLE010000105.1 GCA_030595905.1 Candidatus Cloacimonadota bacterium
ATACTAATAAAGTTTTTAATTTTTTATAATTAAGAGTCCACTCTAAAAAATCAAATTTAATATAATGAGAAACCGTTAAAACGGTTAATACCTTTTTCTTGTTCATTAACCACCGCCTTAAGTTGGTGGTTAATAAGAAGATAGTAACTATTAACCGATTCACTTGTCCCGTTAAATCCTTATTCATTTAACTGGGATCGGTTTCCAAATATCTAATCACATACTTTTTAGAGTAAACTCATTAAGATTTTAAATTGACATCAGGTCTTTATTTAAAAACTTAGATAATAGCATTTGAATATAGGAGTATAAATGGAAAGTGAAATCCGAGTACGTTTTGCACCCAGTCCCACAGGTTATTTACATGTTGGCAGTTTGCGGACTGCACTTTATAATTATCTTTATGCCAGGAAAGTAAAAGGGAAATTCATCCTTCGTATCGAAGATACCGACCAGACACGGTATGTAGAAGACGCTGTAGAGAATCTGATAAAAACCTTGCATGAAGTTGGATTGAAATATGATGAAGGTCCGGATATTGGTGGAAATTACGGTCCATACTTCCAGTCTCAGCGAACAAAAATATACAAGAAATATGCTGATGAATTAATAGAAAAAGATGCTGCATACTTTTGTTTCTGTACTCCCGAAGACCTGGATAATATGCGGGAAGAACAAATCGCAAAAGGAGAGGATACCCGCTACGATGGTAGGTGCAGAAAGCTTTTAAAAGAAGATATACAAAAAAAACTTGCGGAAAACAAACCTTATGTGATCAGGGCAAAAATACCAGATGAAGGTGAAGTTGTTTTTTTTGATATTGTGCGGGAAAAAGTAAGCATCATGTGGGAAACCGTGGATGATCAGATTCTGATAAAATCAGATGGATTCCCCACTTATCATCTGGCAAATGTGGTGGACGATCACCTGATGAAAATAACTCATGTTATTCGTGGAGAAGAATGGCTTTCCAGCGTACCTAAACATCTTTTCCTGTATAATACATTCGGATGGAAACCACCTAAAATGTGTCATCTTCCTCTTCTTTTAAATCCCGATAAAAGCAAGCTGAGCAAACGCCAGGGAGATGTAGCGGTAGAAGACTTCCTGAAAAAAGGTTACCTGCCGGAAACTCTCTTGAATTTCGTTGTTCTTCTGGGCTGGCATTCTAAAAGCGACGAGGAATTGTATTCCCTGGAAGAACTCGAAAAAGAATTCTCCTTAAAAAGAATAAATAAATCCGGTTCTGTCTTCGATATTGAAAAACTAAATTGGATGAACGGTCATTATTTGCGTGAACTGGAATCGGGATACATTGCCATCAAAGCCAGACCATTTTTTATTGAGGCTGGTTTCGATATCAGCGATAATGAAAAATATCTTAAGATTATTGAAGTTGCCAGGAATAGAATATCAACACTTGCGGAAATCACGGAAGTTGCAACACCGTTTTATGTAGCCATAAAATATTCGGAAGAAGACCGGCAGATCATCGACGACGAAAATTCGCAAAGACTATTTTCTTTCTGGCTGGAAAATATGCAGAGTTTGGATGTTATTACCGAAGATAATATAAACCGGCTTCTTAAACAAAGTACCGATGAACTCGGCATCAAGGGAAAAGATCTTTATTTCCCATTACGTCTCGCTTTATTCGGCAGTGTACATGGTCCGGAGCTTCCAACAATTATGGATATTTTGGGTAAAGAAAAAACTCTTGAAAGATTTGAAAAGTTGATAAATTAAAAAATCTCGTTCCCAAACCCAATTTGAGAACGTAATTGAGCTTGACAACCTTCCGAATCTAAATGAATGAAATGTGAAAGAAAGCTTCGGAAGGATAGAGAGGATTGAATGAAATATTTTAAAAAATTGATAGGGAAAAAAATGTTATTTATCTCCCATAAGCTTGGATGATGCAGAGCAATATTGCGAATGGATAAACGATGCGGAAGTTAATAAATTCATGGTATTTTCTTCGCATCAGATCGGTATAGCAGGAGAGAAGGCTATCCTGGAAGATATGATAAGAAGAGGTTCTCAAATATTTGCCATCATCGATAAGGAAAAAGATGAACTCATCGGGAACTGCAGTTTATTCGATATCGATCATCTCAACCGGAAGGCAGAATTTGGCATTTTCATTGGAAATAAAACTTTCTGGGGAAAAGGTTATGGAACCGAAGCAACCAGATTGATCCTCGATTATGGTTTTAATATTCTTAACCTGAACAGCATAATGCTTAGAGTTTACAGTTATAATAAACGAGGAATCCGTTCTTACGAAAAATCCGGTTTTAAGGTAATCGGTTCTCATAGAGAAGCCAAAATAATCGGCAGCAAAAAGTACGATGAAATATATATGGATATTCTTGCCGGCGAATTTGAAAGCATTTATATCAGGAAAGTCATGGAGTCGGGAAAATAGATGTTCTCGCAGATCAAAGGTCAGGACAAAGCGATAGAAATATTAAGAAGAGCTATCGAGCATGATAAGATCGCTAATAGTTATCTTTTTTTTGGACCGGAAGGAGTTGGAAAATTCACAACTGCATTATACTTCGGAATGGCTCTTAATTGCCATGCCACTTTGGAAAAACGACCCTGTGGTGAATGTGTGTCCTGTAAAAAAATCCTTTCATTTTCGCATCCCGATCTTATCTTTGTTTTTCCTTTCCCAAAAGAAGGCAATAAACCGGATGTATCTATCGAAGGCGAAATAAAGGTCGAAAAGGTTCTGAGTGAATATAAAGCTTATATTGATAATAAAATAGCATCTCCGTGGAAGGAATTCTTCTTTTATAAAAATGTTGGTATCCGCATAGCAAGCATCAGGATGCTGGAACACAGGATACAACTTTCTCCGAACGAAGGAATCTACAAAATATGTATAATAGAAAATGCAGACGAGATGACGATCTCAGCAGCAAATGCCTTCCTGAAAACCCTGGAAGAACCGCCCGCTGATACTGTGATAATTCTTACAACTTCAAAAGTGAATTCTTTATTACCAACCATTATTTCCCGATGCCAGCAAATTCCATTTTACCCTGTTCCACGCAGCGTCATAGAAAAAAAACTGGGGGAAAATAAATTCCTGGAAAATATTGAAACTAAAATGTATGCACGTATTGCCAACGGCAATATGGAAAAAGGATTACGCCTGGTTGAAGAAGGAAGGATCGAATCTCGCGAACAAACAGTAGAGCTTCTAAGAATATTGATAAATCAAAATGACCTTCAATTCCTGGATTTCGTAAGCAGGCATCGTACTTCCAAAACAAAGAGTCAACTGATCGAGATCATCTCTCACCTTATTATCTGGATATGCGATATTTCCTATTTTAAGAATTATCCCTCCGAAATTATTAACCTGGATAAAACAGATATACTGGAAACTCTATATCGAAAAAATCCAAATATAGAAGACTATGTTTCCGAGCTTACGAATTTCCTCGAAGAAATGCTTCGCAAACTGGATGGTCATGTGAACCAGCAGCTTGTTCTAACTGAAATTTATAATAGATTATCAAAAACGTTCTTTCCCGGATAGGAGAATAAAGAAATGAAAAATGAAGAAACAACGAATTTCATTAGAAATATTATCGATGAAGATATAAAAGCAGGAAAGCACGAAGGCAGGATTCATACACGCTTTCCACCGGAACCAAATGGTCACCTGCATATCGGTCATGCCAAAGCCATTTTGCTGAATTATGGTATAGCTGTAGATTATAAAGGCAAATTCAATCTTCGCTTTGACGACACCAACCCGGAAAAAGAAGAAGAAGAATATGTGAACGGCATTATCGATGATATTAAATGGCTGGGCTGCGACTGGGAAGATCGCCTGCTGCATGCTTCCGACTACTTTGAACAGATGTATGAATATGCCATCCAACTAATTAAAGATGGCAAAGCTTATGTAGATAGCCAGAATCCGGAAGATATCCGCAAAAATCGCGGTACGGTTACCAAGATGGGAAAAGAGAGTCCGTTCAAGAACCGTCCAATCGAAGAAAATCTTGATATTCTGGAAAAAATGAAAAACGGAGAATTTGAGGAAGGCTCACACGTTCTACGTGCAAAGATAGATATGGCTTCTGCAAATATGCTGATGCGCGACCCGCTGATGTACAGGATTCGTCATGCCGAACATTATCGCACAGGCAATAAATGGCACATCTATCCGATGTATGATTTTGCTCACTGCCTGGAAGATTCAATTGAAGGAATAACGCATTCTCTCTGCTCTATCGAATTTGAAAATAACCGTCCGTTATATGACTGGTTCCTGGAACAATTGAATGTTCATCATCCTCAGCAGATAGAATTTGCCAGGTTGAATCTGAGTTATACTATCCTAAGTAAACGCAAACTCATCGAACTGGTGGAAGGTAAATTCGTTCACGGTTGGGATGACCCCAGAATGCCAACTATCTCAGGACTTCGCAGACGTGGTTATACACCGGATTCTATCCGTAATTTCTGTGACCGGATCGGGCTGGCAAAACGCCAGAGCATTGTAGATATGGCGCTTTTGGAATTTTCCATCCGAGAAGAATTGAATAAAACCGCTCCGCGCAGGATGGCTGTTCTTGATCCGTTAATAGTGGTAATAGAAAACTATCCCGATGACCTTGTGGAAGAAATGGATGCAGTAAATAATCCCGAAGACCCGGATGCCGGAACACGAAAAGTTCCCTTCTCAAAAACCATCTATATCGAACGGGAAGATTTTATGGAAGACCCTCCCAAAAAATTCTTCCGTCTGGCTCCCGGACGAGAAGTCAGATTACGTTATGCTTATTTTGTAAAATGTGAGAAAGTTATAAAAGATGAAAAAGGAAATATCACCGAATTACGTTGCAGTTATGATCCTGCATCACGTGGCGGCAAATCACCCGACGGCAGAAAAGTGAAAGCAACCCTGCACTGGGTTTCTGCGAAATACGCTGTAGATGCGGAAGTTCGACTGTATGAGCATCTATTCACAGTTGCCGATCTCAGTGCTATGGAAGAAGATTTCAAAGAATACATAAACCCGGATTCATTGAAAATCTTAACCGAATGCAAACTCGAACCAAGCTTGCTTAATGTCAAAAAAGGAAACAGATTCCAGTTTGAGAGAAAGGGATATTTTTACGTCGATCCGGACTCGTCAAAAGAGAAACCTGTTTTTAACAGGATCGTTACGCTGCGTGATGAATGGGCAAGGATGCAGAAAAGAAATGTTTAGCTCACCTGTCTTCTTTGGCAAATGCCTGTTACGACATGGCAGGCGGATTTACAGGGATTAAATGGATTATAACAAATTATGTTTTTGTATTATTTCTTTAAAGAATCTGTTTGCTCGGTGTAGCAAAATGAGGACAAGTACTTTCTGTGGTGATAAGGAATTTATAAAACTCAGTGTTCTCGGTGGTAAAACATTATGAAAAAACTGATCGCAAAAGATAAGATTGACTTTTTCGTGGATATTTAATAATTTATTTGTTTTTGTGGAGGTAATAAATGAAATTGAATTTGACGATCGAATTACTTCAAAACGAAGCTTATAAATTTTCCAAAAAAGAATCTAAACATAAAGAATCTACTTTGTATGGTGTTACAGATGGAAAGGCAGTGGGGACATATTTAGAGCATAAATTCCAGAAATATTTACACAAAAAATACAACTATATCGAGGGAAGTTCAGCAAGTGGAATCGATTTTCCTGAGTTGAAAGTCGATATGAAAGTTACCAGCATCAGACAACCTCAATCGTCCTGTCCTTATAAATCTGCCAAACAGAAAATCTTTGGTTTAGGATATTCATTATTGGTCTTTGTTTATGATAAGAAAAATGATATTAAAACTAAAACAGGAAATTTGAACATTATGCATACAATTTTTGTAGAATCCAATCGGACTGCAGATTTTCAAATGACAACGGGATTGCAACAAATACTAAACAATGATGGTAATATTGACGATCTTATTTCATTTATGAGAGACAAAAACCTTCCGATTGATTATGATATTTAAGGAAAAGAAATTAGTGAAATGCTTTTAAAAAAACCACTGGGAACAGGATATTTAACAATTTCTAATGCTTTACAATGGCGGTTACAATATAGTCGAGTAATTGCCAAAGCAGGTGAAATTGACGGAATTATTAAAGTAATCTAATGAATCGAAAACAAATCATTGAATTCGGAGATTTTCAGACTCCAAATAATCTGGCTAAAGGCATTTGCAATCTTCTACTTTCAGAGGGAATAAATCCAAAAAGTATTATTGAGCCTACTTGCGGCAGAGGAAGCTTCCTTGTAAATTCAATCAGAACTTTTTCTAATAAAGCTGAATATCTTGGAATTGAAATAAATAATAACTATTTGAAAATAGTAAAAGAGAAAATAAATTCATTTGGTGATTCTAAAGTAACTCTTATTAATGCTGATTTTTTTCAATTGGATTGGAAAAAGATATTATCTTCTAAACCGGAACCAATTCTGATAATTGGCAATCCTCCCTGGGTTACAAATTCAAGATTGGGAAGTTTAAAAAGTGATAACCTACCTGAAAAAAATAATTTTAATAACTACAATGGTATGGAAGCTTTAACAGGCAAATCGAATTTTGATATTTCCGAATGGATGATAATACATTTGTTAGATTGGATACAAAATCGAAATGCAATTTTAGCAATGCTTTGCAAAACTTCAGTTGCCAGGAAAGTTTTAAGACATATTTGGATAAATAATTTTCAAATATCAGAATCAGATATTTACATTATCGATTCACAACTTAATTTCAAAGTATCGGTAGATGCCTGTTTGTTAGTCTGTAAAACTGGAAAACCATCTAAAGTTAACAAATGCAATGTATATGATAATCTTACAAATAATAAACAGATTGCTGTTATAGGAATTCAAAAATCCGATCTCCTTGCAGACATTTCCAAATATAAAAAATGGAGTCATTTGAGTGGCAAAGAATATTATAAATGGAGATCGGGGGTTAAACACGACAGTTCCAAAATTATGGAATTTAAATTGAATGATAACAATTTTATTAATGGATTGGGTGAAATTTGTGATATTGAAAAAGAATATTTGTATCCCTTATTAAAAAGTTCCGATATTGCTAATGGGAAAGTGGAAAAACCAAGGAAATGGGTTTTAATTACACAAAAAACAATTGGCGATGAAACTTCAATAATAAAACACTTAGCTCCTAAAACCTGGGATTATTTACTTGAACATTCCGATTATTTAAACAACCGCAAAAGTTCAATCTACAAAGGGAAAGCCAGGTTTTCCATATTCGGTATCGGAGATTATTCCTTTTCAAAATGGAAAGTTGCGATTTCCAGTTTATATAAAAAAATTCATTTTTCCGTAATCCCTCCATATCAAAATAAACCCTGTATGCTAGACGATACTTGTAATATGATTCCCTGCAAAACAGAAGAAGAAGCTAATTTGATTGCCGACCTGCTTAATTCTGAACCTGCAAAAAAATTTTTTGGTTCTTTTATATTTTGGGATTCAAAACGACCAATTACAATTTCAATCCTGAAAAAAATCGATTTAATGAAATTAGCAAAAGAATTAGGCAAAGAAAATAAATTAAAAAAACATCTGTCGGACAAAACACAATCAGATCAGATTCAATTAGAGATTTTTAGATGAAACCTTTGATCGCAATCGTTGATGATGAACTGGATATTCTGGATCTGGTTGCCATAAACCTGGAAAAATCAGGTTTTAGGACAGCTAAATTTGAAGATGCTTCCGGTTTACTGAATTTCCTGGAAAGTGAAATCCCGGACCTGATCGTACTCGATCTGATGCTGCCGGATATCGATGGATTCGATGTGTGTAAAAACCTTAAAAAAAATGACCGATTCTCCTCGATCCCCATAATTATGTTAACTGCCAAAGGAGAAGAGACCGACCGGATTCTGGGTCTTGAATTTGGTGCTGATGATTATATAGTAAAACCTTTTTCACCGCGTGAACTTGTTGCCCGGGTGAAAGCAGTTCTAAGAAGAAGCGATCACAAGCAGAAAGAAAAGCAAATTATCACAGTTTGTAAAATCCTGAAGATCAATATAAATAAATTCGAAGTATTTGTAGAAGATAAGAAAATCGATCTGACCTCGACCGAATTCAATATTCTTAAATTGCTTACAAATAGAATTGGCTGGGTTTATTCAAGAAACCAGATTTTAGATCATCTCTGGGGAAATGATAAAATAGTCATCGATAGAACTGTGGATGTTCATATAAAAAACCTGCGGGAAAAACTGGGACCAGCGGGTAAATTCATAAAAAACATCCGCAGCGTGGGATACAAAATAGAAGAATGATTCTATGTTTTTTTTGATAATATAGAATTGGGAGGATTTGAATATCCAATATCGAACAAGGAACTTCCAATGATGAAGTGGAAGAAAAAAGAGAATTTTTTCTTTAGCTCAAATATCGTTTTTAGACCTTTAGAATTTGAAATCTATATCCATTTATCTATTCTAACTTTAGGAACGCAATAGAAGAGTGAAATGAAACTTTTTAACAAAGCAATTCGTACATTTTCCATCCTTCTGATTTTGTATGCGATCCTGGTCTTTGTTCTCATTGTTCACGTGATACCATTCACCAGTCTTTTGCTGGCAATATCGCTGATCACAATTATAGCTCTACTCATTTCGATCTTTTATTCATATTCCATCATCAAGCCTGTTGAAAACCTTAACAAGCAGATCGGGAAAATTGCAGAAGGTGATTTCTCTGAATTAAAATATCCCAAAAACCTCGAATACCGGAATATCTTCAACAATCTGGACAGCATTTCCAGAAAACTTCAAAAATATGAAGCTAAGCTTTCCAAACAGAAAGAAGGATTTAATACCATCATGGAATCGATCAAAGAAGCTATCTGGATCCAGAATAAGAAGGGATTCATTACAACATCAAACCAGAGCTTTATGAATATTGTACAGCAAATGAATGTAAAAGGACAGTATTTCTGGAATGTGATCCGGGAAAAAGAGCTATATGAAGTAGCCGACAACATCTTTAAAAAACCGGAGAACCGAACTGAAGAAATAGAGATGGATGGGAAGTATTTTCTGTGCAGCACGTCCCATTCCCCGCTTACGGAAGAAACTGTCTTTATCCTGTATGATATTACCGATATCCGCCAACTGGAAAACATAAAGAAAGATTTCATCCTCAATGTTTCCCACGAACTGCGAACTCCGCTCACTTCCATAAAAGGCTACATGGAAACGCTCGAAGATGAGATCGGTGATGAACATCCAACTTATATTGAGGTCATCAAACGAAACACAGACAGACTGATAAATATTGTTAAAGACCTTCTCACTCTTTCCAGGCTGGAACACGATATTTCCCTGGAAAAAGAAGATATTAAACCGGATGAGTTTCTAAAAAATATCAACAAAATTTTCGAGCATCGTCTCAAAAAGAAGAAACTGAAATTCCAATATACTATCGAAGATAAGCTGGAAACGTTTGTTGCGGACAGATTTAAATGGGAACAGGTTTTCATTAATCTGATCGATAATGCCATTAAATATACGGAAAAAGGTGAGATAAATATAGAAG
>JAUVLE010000085.1 GCA_030595905.1 Candidatus Cloacimonadota bacterium
AGGATTATCTGCCGACATATAAAGACATTCTTCAACTGTTTTATATTTTTCTTTAAAATACTGTAGAACCAACGTAGTCTTTCCTGTTCCTCTTGCTCCGGTTATTGTTATCATCCTGTTATCCCAATTGATCTGTTCAAACAGGTATCGCTTGAACTTCAAAGGAATCAGAGAAATCAGTTTGTTTTGAATTGCAAAAAGTTCATTAAGTTCTATATTCATCTCTCCTCCTGATATACTGAAGCAAACAATAAATGACAAACGGAATTGTCAAGATAAACGTTTTTTGACTGCTCACTTTGTCAAACAGGGACTCGACTTAAGAATTCGGAGAAAGATATAACCACTGATAGCACAGATAAACACGGATAGAAAAAAAAATATGTAAAACGATCGCCTCGATCGTTCAAACACATTCAAGGTTTATAAGCCGTAGGCTTACAAGTCCGCCGGTTTTCTTGGAGGAGTGAACGTGGTATAAAAAAAGCCCCTCAGTTTGTACTGAAGGGCTAATTTGTTTGAAGCTTATCTAATGTGCCTATTCTACGAAGAATAAAGAGATCACACACTCCTCGTAGCTAAAGCTGCACCCCTCTGCAGAGGGGATTAATAATTACTTCAATAGAAGCATCTTTTTGATTTCAGTAAAATTCTCCGTCTGTAACTTATATAGATACACTCCTGAACTTTGTTCTCTTGCATCCCAAGTATAATTATGTCTGCCTGTTTCAAATTCTTTTGTTACAATAAGCTGTCCTTTAATATTGTAAATTGAAAGAACTCCTGTTTCATTCTCTTTTATATCAAATGAAATGAGCGTGCAGGGATTGAATGGATTTGGGAAATTTTGACGCAGTTCAGTTACCAATGGAATTTCCGGGATGTTATTCCCCTCTGATGGAATAGTTAATGAAACCGGACCAAACATTTCAGTTTCACCGGCACTGCTTATACTTTCCAACCAGTACCAGTATGTAGAATTCTCTTGAACATCATATTCATCAGTAAAGGAATAGAATGAAGGTTGTGATGTTGTTCCATTTCCGGGGATAGTCTCAAGATTAAGTATAAAAGCCTGACCCAAATTAGATGAGTTTGCCCGATATATATTCCAACCGATATTATCGGATTCTGATTGTGTTACCCAATTGATAGTTGGTGAACCATTTGAATATATTGCTGTGAAAGATGAAAGTGAAACTGGAAGAGGACCGTCACTTGAAAGTATGATCTCTGTTGAAGCATTTCTATCGGTTAAAGTTAAGTTGAAAGTCACATGATCTGGAGTACTCCAGCTTACATTATTGGGAACTTGCCAAATGGTTCCATTTAACCAATGAATTTGATCTAAACCGGTAAGACCAGTGAATTCTATATCAAAAGCTAGGTTCACACCGTCTATGGTTCCAATTACATCAACAGCATAAGAAATAATTACATTTTCAGGATATGCAACTGGAACTGAACCCTGAACTTCATCTGTTACAGTTACATTAACCGTAATACCTGCGTTTGGATTCGGATCAATAGAAACATCAGGATTAACAGAATTGCCATCAATATTTGTTAATGGCATATCTACATCAGCAGAGCCAGAACCTCCACCATTGTTTCCAGAACCACTGGAACTATTATCGTTTACCGTTAATGTTACTGGAATTATTACAGTTGCTTCGTCAGGATCATTGGATGTGATTTCGATATTGGCATTATAAGTGCCAGCAGAAAGACCTGAAGAATCAAATGTTAAAGTTAAATTATCAGAAAAACTCTGACCCAAAGAACCGTTATCCTGGTCTAT
Source organism: Candidatus Cloacimonadota bacterium (assembly GCA_030595905.1). Taxonomy (GTDB): domain Bacteria; phylum Cloacimonadota; class Cloacimonadia; order Cloacimonadales; family TCS61; genus JACNIV01. The sequence goes on from JAUVLE010000085.1 coordinate 1,802, forward strand.
TGAAAGCCAGGTCACTGTATCATAAATTCTGAATACAGCATTGGAAACATCATTTGTAGTTGGAACTGCAGGATCACTTACTCGTACAAGACATTCTTCTGAAGTAGTTCCTGAGACTGTCCATCCGTAAGTTCCATCGTTTGGTGTAGAAGCAATTATATCTGAATAACCGGTTCCGTTATTTGTTGATAGTTCTAATTTTACATTTGCCAATGCAGCACCGGAATGATTCCAGGTAATGTTATGAGGTTCTCCATTTGCCCATACTTCACTACCGTTGGGAGAAGTAATGGTAAAAACAGGTGTGTTTTCATCTATCACCATCTCAATACACCAGTTACGATTAATACCTAAGTCGTCTAATTCACTCCATGAATTGTTCAAATACATCCATCCACCTTTTTCAGCAATTATAGGTCCGCTATCTGCTCCGGACGGGTGATCGCCGGTAGCATCTAATGAATATCCAATCCAATATTCATTTCCTGAAATCAAAGTAACTGGTGATGATAAAATGTGTGTAGTAAAACTACCAACAGAAACTGAGCCAGTTATGTCTTGAGAATATACTTCATTTCCAGGATTTCCCAGAGAACCACCTTCCCAGACTTTTATTGTACAATTTGAAAAATAAGAAGAATACATAAATATACGAACTTGAGTAATTTCGTTAGTTGTATAATAAGGTGATAATTCTGTTGAAGTGAATCTGGCAGCACAAATCCAACTTGCAATTCCATTAGTGCCAACACCAGTTACATAACCATTATGATAGCTGAGAGTTGTAGCATCTGTATTGTTGGGAATAGTTTTATATTTAGCAGGTACTGATTCTAATTGATCGGTGCAATTATAATCAGAGTAATTATTTGATTTAGCTATTTCTCTTCCACTTGTTTCGGAGATTAATATATCATAATTCAATGTCGATCCACTTTCTCCATCATTTGTAATTGATAAAGTTCTATCCTGAGTTGCATTCAGACCAAGTGTTTCTGAATATGATAATGGATTTACAGTGATATCTGGGATTAGAGGAATTACATCAACAATAGATGAATAACGGAAGTAATTCTGTTTAGTGATCGTAACCAGCATATCGTTATCACCGTTTTGAGCCGGGATAGAAATGGAAACCGGAAAACCTGTTCCATCTGCTGTAGCGATGATCTCACCATTTACTGTTAAAGCGATGAAAGAACCATTATCGGTAGTTACAGGAAAAGATGTAACTCCCGTCAAAAGTGTTGTAGAATGGTTTACTGCAAGATTTTGAGGAATTTCTGAATAGACAGTACTAAAAGCATCTCCGTGATGATGGAATAATCTATAAGTAATTGTTTTACTACTAGGATTAGACGGCCAACCGGATGCTTGCAAATAATATTTAGCAGAAGCATTACCAAAACATGGCAAGATATTAATATCACCCGATGAACCATATCCCGGATCAAAATCGGGCCACATATAATCGTAAAGACCCCAAACATATGCGTCATTTACAAAATAATATGAAACCTTTGATGCTGCTATGACACCTAATGCACCATACTCAATTATATTAAATGCTTCAGCAAATACTTCGCTGCCATAGTCAAAACGTCCGGTGAGACAATTAATAGACATCACAAAGACAGGATCATTATTTCCCAGACCGGAAAGATGAGAACTTAGGTAATAGGGTTCTCCCCAGCCGGTATTACCGCCATGATCACGATGCTGCAAAATGAAAGCTCCACTATTGATTGCATTGTTAACATCTGTGGCATTTCCACCTGTAAAACCTCCAAGTTCCTGTGGTGTAGCGGGGATATAACCCAATCCATTAGGACCAAAATAGTTAAGAACTGTGGTAGTATTTGTTGCTGTTGACCAAGGACCAGAGTTGTAGTTATTTGCAGGAGTACCCAGTGCATTTATTCTCACACTTGTTTTACCTAGTTCATTATTAAAAAAACCACCAATAGTTTCAGAACAGATTTGAAACCATCTGTCATCCTGCCAACCGAGAGCAGTGATCGGATTATTATAAAAATTTGAATTTGTAGGAGGTTGACGCTCGTAATCTAAAAATTTGGTTATCATGTTTTCCAGATGAGTACTGTTTTGGGCAGTCATTCTGGCAAAGGCGATTTCGGGAAGATCATCTCCGTCCACATCGGCAAATACATTATCAGAAATATAGGTTCCACTATATGGATGTGTAAAATTTGCTGAAGACATCACTGTATTTCCACTCGATCCGTAATCTCCCAAAAGCAAGACTGCTACAGGTGGAGTGCTCCAGTTATTATAAGCGTTATTCACATAATTTTCTATAGCAGTTGTAGTATTTCCACCAATCTCTGTAGTTGTGACGACCATTGTGGAAATTCCCTGCTCTTGGCGGAAGTTTTTGATTGAATCTGCCCAGGCAATGAATGTTGCATCATCAGGACAAATTATTAAATACTCTGCTCCATCACGATTTTGTGTTTGTTTATTGTAATTAATTTGTGGCAAGGAAGCCGAATTTAGAATAGCGTCTTTTAAAATTGGATCCCACCATTTGTTCCTGAGACGATCTTCCCCAAAATGACCATTCCCGCGAGAAAAATTCAATTCAATTTTTATATCTCTAAAAATATTCAATTCTTTTGTTACTGGATTGTATTGAAATGGTGAAATTCCTAAAATAACAACATCTACTCCGCGAATTTTTGTAACTTCCGAAATTTGTACTATAGATTTTGGATAAAATTCATCTATGCTATAAATGCTTTCGTCAGGTGAATAATCCAAAGGAGCATCATCGGTATCTAAAGGAATACGAAAGGCAGGGATGATATTTATATTGGAAAGAACCTCTTTTCTGAAATCGATTATATTAAAATCAACAACAGCATTTTGTGGAATAGCAATATATCTACTGATAGAGGGAAGATCCGGTGCTCCGGCTTCATTAGGAAGAATGGCTTTGTCAAAATTGATCTTTTGATATCCTCTGATTTCAGTTTGAGAAATATTAAAATCTGTAATTGAGAAATTTAGCTCGATTCCACTTTCATTGCTTCTTAGTAATTCATAACCTTGATTGCCCCAACTATCAGCATATACGTAATTATCAACTTGAGTGGCACAAAGCATGGTAATAAATGCTGCAAATAAAAATGTGAAAAATACAATTAATTTTTTCATAACTAACTCCTAAATAATTTTTTTCCAATTTGTTAATACAATTAATGATGTCAAATAAAATCAATATTCATACTTACTTCCGCCGATAAATTCACGCAATACGGAATCAGGCGGAACAGGAGAGTCATCTTCGACAGGTTCAACTGCTTTTAGAACATTATAAACCCGGGAAGCCCGTTCATAAGCATCTTCTTTCAATGGATCGTCCTTATATTCGTTATTCCATTTCTTAAAATCTTTAATTAATTTTGCTTTATACAGCGGTATCTCATAAGGCATACTGCTGTTGATAATATAATCTGCTGTATTAAGATATGGAATTATATGGCGTGTTTCACTGGAACGGACATAATGCCAGTGCTGTAGAGTTTGTTTGGGATTATAGGCACGATGAGCTGCATCACGCAGCATACGCCGGATCATCCTGATATCTGTCCAGCGAATAAAACGTCCATTCGGAGCTTTCATTTGTAGAAGCGGTTCCAGGTAAACTTTGAACTTATATTCATCGGCGATGCCTTCACTCATCCCGGGATAAAGACCGTGCAGACTGTCTATGAGCAAAATTTCGTTTTTTTCCAGTTTTATCGAAGTTCTATTCAGATAACGTGTTCCGGTTTTAAAATCGTAATATGGAATTTTAACTTCTCTTCCTTCGCAAAGTTTTTTTATATGCTCATTTATCATTGAAAGATCAAGAGCCTGTGGAGTTTCAAAATCATAATCTCCAAATTCATCTCTGGGATGCATTTCCAGGTCGAAAAAATAATTATCCACCACAAATGCTTTGAATTTCAGCCCGATCTTATTCAGATGCTGTTCCAGTTTAATGGTCGTAGTGGTTTTACCGGACGAAGAAGGTCCGCAGATAAAGACCATCTTCAAGTCTTTGGTTCGTTCTGCGATGAGCTCGGCGGCAGTAGTCACATCGTCTTCATAGGCAGCTTCGCATTCGTGAACAATATGAGGAAATTCTCCCTTTTTTATACGTTCATTGAGTGCTTCAATTGTATGAACATCGTGTGAAACCGCCCAGTTAAGAATATTCCACAATTTAGACCATGGAATATTCATGGACGGTTCAGAATCTTTTTTTGATCTTTCCCTTCTTTGTTGGTTGGTTTCATTTCTGTACAAGATATATGCTTTGGCAACCTTTGAATGACCGCTTTTTATCAGAACTGCTTCAACAATATCCTGGATTTCTTCGATGTGCGGCTTATGCTCTTTCTGGAATGTATTATTAAGAACTTCTATCACTTTTTTCGTAAGGTTATCGGCAATTTTTTTATCTCTTCCGCCAACGGCAACAGCAGCGCGATAAATGGCATTTGCGATCCGGTTTTTTTTAAACGGAACAATAGCTCCGCTACGTTTGATCACATGTGTAAATTTACTCATTCTTTCCTCTACTTCCTGACTTTTACGCCACTGCGCATAAATCCAGTTTGGAAGTTATTTGATTCGCTCCCGAAGTGGACATGTCAGCAATTGACGGAAGCTTCGGAAGTAGTAAAAATTTATTTTTGCATCACCATTTTTTCTAAAAAATATTGAAAGATAATATTTCCGTTATTTTCTTCCCGAACTTCCGGATGAAACTGTGTGGCAAAGATAGGTTTTGTTCTATGTTTAATTATCTCGATCCCATACTGTGAAGTTCCATAAACATCAAAATCTTTCGGAGGTTTTTTGATCGTCCACAAATGTGATTCGAACACCTTCAATTTCTTTTTATTATATTTAATGCCCAATTTTTCGAATCCGAAAATATCGATTTCATTAACACCTGTTATTTTACCCGGAAGTTTTTTTGTGATCTCACCATAAACACACGATATCAATTGAAACCCGAAACATATTCCAAAAACAGGTTTGGGAACTTGCTTTATCAGTTCCTTCTCCTCTTTGAAAGCAGGAGTACCTTCTATGCTTAAACTCCCGCCGGAAAGAATAAAACAGTCAAATGAATTTGTCATATTCAGGTGGAAATCCGCAAAATCTACAGAGGAGTGATCGATCTTTAAATGATCCAATATTTCCTTGATCTTTTGAATAAATTTTGAATGATTATCTATTATCAATGCTTTCAAATTTTACTCCATTCCTGAATTAGCGGAAATAACAAAATAAAAAATGTTAACCTTTCATTATTTCTTCCGCCATCATCCAGCCGTGAGCAGTAGCATAGATAATAGATCGCGTAGCTCCGGAACAATCACCGATGAACTTGAAGTTATGAAAATGATCGTTGTGTAGCCGGTTCGAATAAAACTTGATCTCCGGTGCATAGATCAGGTTATCATCATTCGCCACACCGGGTATTACTTCATTCAGATTCTCAATAAAATCTATGATGCTTTCTGCAATTCGGCGCGGGTAGGCAAGATTGATATCTCCCAGGATATAACTATCCTTTTCCAGAGTAGGAAAAACCCTGTAAAGATGCTTGGTTCTCTTGGAACTTTTAAAGTTATTGTAGGTCTGCAGGATCACTTTATTCTCTCCCGCCAGCAGGTTAGTAAGTTTTGCAATGTGCGAGCCAAACCCGATGGGATCGTTAAAAGGCTGGGTAAGCTGGACAGTGGTAAGAATGGCAAAATTAGTATTTTTACTTTTTTCCTTTAGTTTGGAATGTCCGTTCACAGTTACAAAATCACCATAATTTTCGGTAACTACATAACCTCCTGGATTATTGCAGAATGTCCGCACCATATAACCTGTTTTGCTTTTGTACTTCACCTTGAATTCATACATTTCACGATTCAGTTCTTCCACAATAAGATCGGGAAGTTCCATGCGAACACCGAGATCGACTTTTGAATTATCTGATATTAATTCAGGAAATTTACCGATGATGGTCTTAATTAGTTTTTGACCGCTTCTGCCAACTGCCACAACAACAATATCGAAAGATTCCCGGTTGCTCAAGATCACGGTATTTGCAATCGGTTCGATATCGGTGATCGTTTCATTAAAGTGAAAATGAATATTCCCGTGAGAATCAAAATCCTGGTAGATATTATACAAAACCTGTTTCAACTGGTCTGTTCCAATGTGATAAAAATCAGAATGTATCGGTTGAAAACCTTTTTCGAAAAACTTCTTGAAAATATCCTTCTTGGCAAAAGAACTGCCCGTTTCATATTTTTTATCTTCAGTTTTATCTATGTAATAATTAACAAGTTGTTTTTGCAGATCCAAGTCAACATCGATATTTCCACCCATTTCTTTGGAAACGAAAAGTTTTCCATCTGCACGAATGCCGGATATACTGGAAGAATAAACATCTTTGCTCTTTTCAAAAATATGAATTTCATGTTTGGAACTTTTCAGACGTTCTATAAACCCGATAGCTGCTGCACCAAACCCGATAATTGCTATTTTCATATAAAATCCTATTTCAATAAAAACTATATCTCGAAGATTAATTTTTATTAAAAAACGTCAAATTCTTTTTGCCGATATTCTAACATTTAGGTAATTTAAATATTGCAAATGTATTTTTTATGTTTTCTTACTTGACAAAGAGATTTCAAATTCAGTTCATTGACTTAATAAAAATCAATTGAAAATAAATATTGAAGGAGGAGAAAAATGAAAAAGTTTATTTTAAGTTTAGTATTTATTAGTTTGATTTCGGTGCATTTATTTGCATTTCAGAAAAGTGATAATTTGGAAATTATCAAGAAAAAAACTGCACTTCAGTTGATGAGGAATGATCATCATAATTCAGAGAGGGTAAGTATCTCCAATCCTTTCCGGTTTAATTATGAAAAAAAGAAAGAAAAAACGGCTGTAAGATCATACTCAATTGAACCCGGCAACAGAGATCCAATTGATGTTAAGATCGATGGAGAAGACCAGACAACTATCGTTCAGGGTGATGACTTTGTAATAACCATCTATTTTTCCGACGGCTGCTCGGAAGCAAATGTGAGCATGTGGGCAGATATGAACGGTAATGAAATATGGGAAGATACAATAGACCTGCTTGTTCCCGATACTGAAGATGAAATAGTGGATAACGATCTTTATGATGAAGATCCTACGGCAGGAGTTTATCAACTGACTTTTTATGGAGATGAAGAAGGACCGAACGGGTGTTCCAACGCCGGGTTATTCTTTGTAGCAGAAGATGCCGGCGGCATCGATGACGCATATCTCTGGATCGATCCGATCACATCTAATTATTCCGTTTCCGGCTCGGTTACTCCGGCAGCTCCAAATGTTATCATTGCAGCTATGTCCAGTGAAGAAAATATGTGGATGACAGCTACAGATGCTTCTGGAAATTATCAGAATTTTGTGCCTACAGTAGATGAATATATGGTTATGGCTTTTGACCCGATTGGTGTTCTGGGCGGAATGCTTTCAACCACAATGTATGAAGACGTTCTGATAAATGCTCATCTTACCGGTTATGATTTTACTTTCATTCAGGGAAATTCTACTATCGAAGGTACTGTGCTGGATGAGAACGGTGCTCCTGTTGTGGGTGTTATAGTCTATGCAGAAGCCGGCATGCCGGGAGGTGTTTGTACAGAAACTAACAGTTCGGGTTATTACAATCTTTCAGTGATCGAAGGCTGGTGGGAAGTCGAACCCAGTTGGGATAGTCTGATCCCCGATTATTTATGTGTGGAGGATGTTGAAGTATATGTAGAAGATGGTGGTACGGAAACTGTAGATTTTCTTGTATATGAAACTGATTCAACAATAGAAGGTACGGTTTATCTGGATGATGTACCTACAGCCGGATTTGAAATAGATTGCTGGAGTGAGCTCGGTATGACAGAAACTGATAGCGGGATAAATGGCAATTATATTCTCCATGTTGCCAGCGAAGCGAATGCAACGGGTGGCTATTGCGTTAATGCAGATATCTGGGATATTCCTGGATTGTATGTGGTTGAAAATTACAATAACATCATGTCCGGTTCCACAGGAATCGATTTCCATATTTATACTGTTGAAGGTGGAGTTGAAGGACATGTATATGATTCCGTAACTCAGGAACCTGCAGAAGATTGCTGGATAAATGCCTTCGATGGTATAAACTGGTTTGATACTGGTGTAGATGATGATGGATATTATCAATTGCCGCTTCCTGATGGGACTTATGAAGTTTATGCGCAGGGCGAGATGTACTACCAGCAAATAGTTCCCGATGTTGTGATCGAAGATGATATGATCACCATGGATTTCTATCTCGATCCGATCTCGTTCGATGGTGAACTCTGGGGTATCGTATATGAGACAGGAACAACAAATCCCATAGAGGGCGTACAGATCTGGGTATTCAGTGATCCTTATTACACAAGTGCCGTCACCAACCAGGATGGCTATTACCACGTAGACCTTCCTAATGGGACCTATATGCTCGTTGCCTGGCATGCTAATTATTATGGTGTTCATATTGAAGATATTGTTATTAATTACAATATTGTTCAGCAGGATTTTGAAATGGAACCGGTTATTTTTGATGGTTCTCTGTCAGGACATGTATATGAAGCTGGAACCACAAATCCGATCATCAATGCCAGTATCAGTATTTGGTCTGAAACATACTGGAACGGGATTAATTCCGATGGCACCGGATATTATTACTTTGATCTGCCCAATGGAATGTACTCGTTAGATTGCTGGAAAGAGGGTTACATAGGTTATCATACCGATGATATTGTCATCAATAATGATAATGTTGTCTTTGATATTTACATGATACCGGATGTTGATGCTGATGACGAGTTAATATTACCTGTAAGCATCTTATCTCAGAATTATCCTAATCCATTTAACCCTGAAACAACTATCTCGTTTAATATCTCTCGCAAAGACGCAAAGCACGCAAAGATAGAAATCTATAATCTCAAAGGGCAACAAGTGAAAACTTTGGAGTGCGGTAACCGTGTTACCGCTGCATCAACACGGTTGATGCACTCCATAACCTGGGACGGAACGGATGAAAACAATCAACCTGTCTCTTCCGGAATTTATTTCTATAAGTTGAAAACAGACAGTAAAGAGCTAACTCGTAAAATGCTTCTATTAAAATAATTTGATTACTTGCAGGGGGCTGTCCCAGAACCCAAGAAAAAGATTTACACAGGTAAACGAATTTATAAATTAGAACTATGAA
>JAUVLE010000013.1 GCA_030595905.1 Candidatus Cloacimonadota bacterium
AAGGATCAACATTGGAAGTCCACCCTACAAATTCTACTTTCTTTTGAAGTCCGTATTCTTCTATAAGCTGTTTTATAGATCCTTCGTCATTTCCTTTTCCTACGATGGAAAGATGGAATGGTTTATTGATATATCTAACGATTTCAATGAGAAGGTCAACTCCCTTTCCGCGTATTATCTGACCGATATAGAGTAATTCTGTAGTTTTTGCCGGAAGTTTCTCCCTGCATTCTTTTGTTTCTATAAAAGGATAAATTTTATAGATACTTTCCTTTTTAAATTTATTCATTATCAAGTTTAATCTCATAAATTCCGATAAGACAAAAAAAGCGTTAGCATTACGGATCAATTTCAACGTTCTCTTTCTTTGAAAGATATTTATAAATCTAACATGGAATCGTCCGTCGCTTCTTTCTAACAGCTTCGAGCAGATCGAGCAGCGCATAATTCCAAAAGGACGATGACAATTTTTTCGGTTAACCGGAAAATATTTATGATGGCGAACGCAGTAATAATCGTGATCGTGGATTATTACGAGTGTTGTGAAATTTTTGATGAGCATCTTTAAAAGCCTGTTATTTGTAATCTTATGGATAAAGACAATATCGGTTTTACCGATTTTTTCTTTGAGTTGGGAAAGAGATTCGTTTTTGTAAATTATACAATTATCGAAAGCTGATTCAAAATCCTCCAGGTTTTCCGAAGACTGTTCGAACAAGCCATAAATTTCATATCCGTTTTCTTTAAGTAAGCCGGCGGTTTTGAAGATATACTTTTCTACTCCGCCCCAGAAACCGTATTTAGTATTTACGAATAATATTCTCATCTAATATTCCCTGATTTGCTGAACAAGGTTCTTTGCCACATTAGTATCCAAATATAATTCCCTGCTTTTTTGATAGAGTTTTTCTCCGAATTGTTCTGCTTCTTTCGGATCGTTCAAAAGTTGAATTATTGCCTTTGCCAATCCTTCAGCCGTATCTTCGATAATAAGTTCATCTTTCTCAAATGTGAATCCTTCCGCTCCAATAGTAGTAGAAATTACTGCTGTTCTCAGGTTACCTGCTTCCAGTATGCGTGTGCGGGTACCGGATGCTATCCTGATGGGAAGAACAACGAAAAGAGATTCGGCAATGCTGGCATTCATATCATCTACTTCACCAACTATTTTTACCATCTTCAGTTTATATTCTGTTAAATATTGTTTAAATATTGCAGTTTGATTTTTTCCCACAATATGTAAATGAACCTTTTTCTCTTCCAGTTTTTTCGAGATCAGTTTGTAAATATCTTTCGCAATAAAACTAAATGCATCCACATTTGCAGCAGAATTTAATGCACCAAAGAAGAGGATATGTTGTTCCCTCTTTTCCGGAGGTAAATACGCTGTTTCTTTCATTGCGTTCGGAAGTATCTTGAACACTCCTTTTGAAGCAGGTTTCACATACTTTTTCTCTACAATTTCTTTTTCTAAATAATTCGTGAAAAGAAAAAAATAGGGTTTGTTGAATAGTTTTTTTTCATATTTTTCCAAACGCTTATTTTCGATTAAAAAGAACCTGTTTTTTAAAGTGGTGTTTGTTTTCCATGAAAGCTCGGAAAGACGCGAGAACAGCATATCGATGTCGATGATGATCTTTGCATGGGGAAGCACATTTTCGGCAACATCCGCAAGACGTGAGGGAGAGGCGAACCTGATGAAAATAGTATCATAATTCCCATTCCGAAGGATACCTTTGAATTTCTCGATTTCTTTATTTGGAAAAGAAAAAATGGATTCGGGAGATAGTTTACCGGATCTTTTTGTTTCAATGAAATATTTTTCTTTAAATCCGTCATGAGCGTTGATATCTTTGTTTTTATCTTTATAGGTTCTAATCAGAAGAAGGTCGATCTCAAAATCTTTTGTTATCGCATTCCAGATGAATTTACTTCTGTTCTTATCTCCGCCACGTTCGCCAATGAACGGCAGGTCGATATAAAGTAATTTTTCCACAATTCATTCCTTGTGATATTTTTTGATTACTTTCTCATAGAATTCGGTAAGCTTACCTGTGATGATATCCCACGAGTAAGTGGAGATAACTTCTTTGTATGCGTTTTCGACAAGCCGGTTTCTCAGTTCTTTTTCATTTTTAAGAAGGTTAAATTTTTCGATCAGGTCATCGAGGGAATTATCGCTGAAGAACAGTCCTGTTTCGTTTTCCGTTATCAGTTTTTTCAGTCCGCCTACTTTTGCAGCGATAACCGGCAATCGGGAAGCCCATGCTTCCAGGGCTACAATGCCGAAGGGTTCATGAATAGACGGCAGAATGAAATAATCTGCACTGTTGTATGCATTTACCAGATCAGGGTCGGTAGCTTTAAGCCCTTTGATAATGGTGATGTTATCCTTCAATTTATATTTATCTATTTTTTCCTGGATATTATCGAAATATTTCTGGGAAGTTACCGGTCCGATCAAGACGACGTGCAGGTTTTTATTTTGCTGAGCGTTCAGAAGGTCCACAAGCATTCCCTGGTTCTTCTGGTAATCTATCCTGCTGATGCAGATAATAACTTTTCTTTCTGACGGGATATTATGCTTCTGCCTGAAATCATTATTACTGTCTTGCTTGAATTTATCAATATCAACACCGTTCGGCAAATACTCCACAAGTTTATCGGGATACTTATCTTTCGTGATGAGATATTCATTATGACCGACGCAGATAATTCCCGCTGCATCGTCGAGGAATCTGTTGTTCTTGTAAATTATATCATATATTTTTCCATAATTGAACGTTCCTTCCAACGGTTTCATCATCTCTTCCATCTCGGATTTTGGAACATCAAAGAAACCGCCATGGAAAGAAACAATGTAAGGGATTTTTTTCTTCTTGGCAGCACGCCGAACAGTATTTGCAATTCTCTGCATGGTATGACAGTGGAAAATATCAATTCCTTTTGAACTAACCAGATAATTGTAGAGAGGTCTGGAATATGGATTTCCGCCTTTTTTATCGAGAACCGATAAATTTGATCTTTTCAGGTTGAAATAAGGATAGAAATAATTGAATCTTTTTATGGGGACATTATTTACAATTTCTTCTTTTGTTTTAGAAAGAGCATTAGTAGCCACGATCTCTGTATCGGATCCTTTTTCTACCAATTTTTGTGAAGTATTCCACACCACGGTCTCTGTGCCGCCCCACTCTTCAAACGAGAAGCGGCGGATTATCTGTAAGGAACTTGTCTTTTTCATTTTTCTTCCTTCAATCTTCTGAAATAATATTTGTTCCCTTTATACACGAAATATTTCTGATAAGCCCGATAGATAAAAGAATATGGAATATTAAAAAATTCCCTGCTTTTTATTAAATAGATGATATCTCTGAGAAATTCAGCTATGAAAGGTTTTAGGAAATCTCCGAAGAACGTTTTATGCAATCCATATATTTTTCCTTCGGCAACTCCTTCTCCATGAAATCGCTTTTTTACTTCTTTCAATGTGTAATTATGAGAATGTTCGACTATTGCATCCGGAACGTAAACTATCTTCTTTCCCATTTTTTTCATTCGAAAAGACCACTCGATATCTTCTGAATACTGGATATTATTATCGAAAGGAAATTCGGTGATGGCTTTTCTGGTAACAGCACTCGTTGCCAGTGAAAAGAAATGAAACCAGTTTGCAGATATTTTCCCGTCACCAAAAGCTCTTTCACTGTCCTTTCGCACAACCGGGATAGCATTCGGGCGGGGCAATTGATTTCCAAAAGTGGAAATTATCTCTTTATCTTCAAGAAGTGGTCTTATCAGGTTTTCCAGCCAATGTTCATTCTGCGGAATGCAGTCTGAATTATTAAACACGATGATATCACCTTTTGATTTGGAAATGGCTTCATTCAACACTTTACCGGGAATATAAGAACCGGGTTTGATCTGGTAAACGATACCATCAGGGTTACATCTTTTTACTATTCCGAATGTCCCGTCGGACGAAGATGAATCCACATTGATGATCTCAAAATCCGTTAAATTCTGCCTTTTGATCATTTGCATGGTTTGTTCGATATATTTAATATCATTATAAGACCGCACAATAATACTGATATATGGCATCTATTTTTCCCCTGGTCTAAAAATAAAAACGGATTCATTTAAGTCATCATAACGATTTCTGGAGATTTCTGATGCCAGTGAATGGATGATCTGCATACCTAATCCCCTGAATTTATCTTCAGATGCAAAAGCATCTTTTCCTTTTTTCTTTTCAGGAATGCGCCATTCTATCCCTTTATCCCAGAAAGTTAAAGACACAATATCTGATACTGCGATCTGGAAAGCTATCAATGTATCTTTTTTCAATTGCAAACCATGTTCGATGATATTGTTCAAAAATTCATTTACTGCCAGTTCTATTTTTGATGCAAATTTACTATCATTAAAATGTTTCATTACTATTTGTTCGCATTCTTCACCGATAGGACCGGTATTCTGCAGAAGAGAAGTTATTTTGAAAATTTTCCTGAATTGCTTTTTCCTATTCATACAATTCTTTTGAAAAGCAAGTAAAGTGAAATCATCCATACTTATATCATATTGAAGATCGGTCAATTTCTGTTTGAATTTATGTGGTAAAGTTAGACAATTCTGAGCATCGGTATATTTTTCTATGAAATTCGTAAAACCATTAATGCCGAGCTGTTCTTTATCTTGATTCTCGCATTCAAAAATTCCATCCGTATATAACAAGTATATCTTATTTTCATCGAATTTAACAACGTCTTCGTCTTCCTTTTCATATTTATATTTAGCTTTCCAGCCAACGGGAATAGAACCTTTCTCTTCCATTATCTGTGTCTTTCCCGTAGTTACATCAAATTGTATCAAGGGTGGATGACCTGCGTTGAAATAATGGATCTCATTCTTTTCGAGATCTACCAGGCAGAGCATAATGGTTAAATAATTATTCTTAAAAAGTTCCTTTGATAAAATTTTATTCATCCGGTCTATGATGTAATATGGCTGCAAGTTGGATTTTTCATTTTCTATTATCATATTCACGATAGATTTCACAGCTGTCATCATCAATGCAGCCTGAACACCATGTCCGGAAATATCTCCTACATAAACGATGTATTTGGAATCTGAAATCGGAATAATATCAAACAAGTCACCTCCGATCTTGCTTGATGGTTTATAGGTAGAAGAAAAGATCATGTTGCCTTCTATCAGAAGCCATGGCGGAAGGAGATATTGTTGAACGGAAGATGCCATTTCAAGTTCATCGAGCAATGCATTGTAAAGGCTGTTTATTTTTTCTTCTGCTTTTTTTCTTTTTGTAATATCGCGAACCAGCATAAGAACCTGATCTTTAGCACTCAAGGACATCCTGGCTTCAAACATTTTATTTTCATTATTATCAGGGAAGGTCAGTTCGTATTCAAATTTCTGAACAACTCCTGTTTTTAGCGTTATCAAAAGGTTCTTCATTGCAGGCTTGGAAAGAGCGTCAGGAAAAAGTTCGGTGATCTTTTTCCCAACGATCTTATTCGGATGTACCGGCAACCTGGATTTATAATCTGCTTTATAACTGATGAAAACTCCATCCTGATCGAGGACGAAGATCGTGTCCGGGACGGCTTCCAGGATAGCACGATTCCATTTCTCACTTTCTTGAAGTTTGATCTGTGCTTCTTTTCGTTCGGTAATATCTTCTATCATTCCATCGAAGTGTATTTTTTCTCCGGTACATTCTTTTACAGCTTTTGCATTTATGGTTACCCAGAAGATAGAGCCGTCTTTTCTTTTTAATTGGATATCATAATCGGAGATAGTATTATCTTTATCGATCTTTTCTATGAAATCTTTTCTCTGATCGGAGAAAGCATAGATATTTATAACAAGTATGGAGAGTAATTCTTTTTCAGATGAATATCCCAGCATTTTTACCATTGCCGGATTGGCAGAGACAAATATGCCATCGTGTGTAGAACGGTAAATTCCAACAGGGATGTTAGATTGGAGAGTTCGATAACGTTTTTCACTTTCCCGTAGAGCTTTTTCTGCTTTTATTTGTTCTTTCTCGATATTTTTAAGTTTAATTGCTTTTAATATTGTTGCTGGAAGAACTGTCAGATAATTACGTGCGGGATCTTTTATCTGGTAGTGAAATGCTCCAGCTTGCATAGCTTTTACTGCCACTTCTTCGTTTCCTGCCCCGGTGCTGAAAATAAACGGAGTATCGATGATCGAATCGAAGATATCAAATGCTGTTCCATCACCAAGATTGAAATCTGTGATAACAATATCGTAGGTATTATTTTTTAATAGATCGATGGCTTTTGCTACAGAATCGGCTATTTGATAATTATATGGCAGGTCTTTACTTTTTACCAGCCGTTTAAAAGCCATCTGATCGATTATATCATCTTCAACCAAAAGCACTTTAATTCGATCCATACTTACCATTCGCAAATATTATTTTTTAATGATCTCTTTTTTGGGAAGAGTGAAAAAGAATGTGGTTCCTTGCTCCGGTTCGGATTCTATCCAGATGCTGCCGTTATGTTTGGTTATTATCTTGTTTACGATAGCCAATCCGATCCCTGTGCTTTCCAATTCGTCTCGAGTATTCAGGGTCTGGAATATCTGAAATACTTTATCCTGGTATTTTTTTGCAATTCCGGGACCATTGTCTGCAACATAGAATTCCCAGTTATTACGGGTTTCCTGGCAGCCGATAGTAATAAGTCCTTTATCCTTATCCATGAATTTCACTGCATTATCTATCAGGTTTTCGAAAATTTGTTCCATCCGTGTTTTTTCAAAGAAAATAACAGGCAGTTGATTTTTGATCTCTACATAGAAATTATCCTGCAGTTTCATTCTGCCGATAGTATCTTTGACCAATGTGTTCATATCGAAGCTTATTTTTTCGCCCGTAAAATTTATTATATTTGTAAATTCATAAATCCCATTGATGAGATGATGCATTCTTTTTGCTCTTCCTATGAGCAGGTTCATCTGCTCTTTTCCCTGATCGTCGAATTTATCTCCATAATCGGACATTATCCATGTAGCGATCGTATTTATTGCACGTAAAGGCGAGGTAAGGTCGTGGGAAGTAATATAAGCAAAATCGGTAAGCTCTTTGTTTGCAATTTTCAGTTCTTTCATCGATTTGGCTCTTTTATCTTCTGCCCGTTTACGTTCGGTGATATTCCTGACGGAACCTATGATCTTCGAAGGGATTTTTGATTGATCAAGAATAAGTTTTGCAGTAATAGTACAGGGAATCGATGTATTGTCTTTTCCTTTTAATGCAATTTCATAATCATTAACGTTGATTTCTTTCTTCAAAGCACTAACGAAATTATTTCGCTGTTTGACATCAAAATATAGAGAAGCCATTTTATTACCAATTAATTCTTCACGCGTGATGCCTGTGATAAATTTGATAGAAGGACTTATCTCTTTGATGGTGCCGTCAATATCCACTTCGTAATAAATATCCTGGATATTATCGAATATCCTCCGGAAATTTTCCTCGCTTGTTCTTAATGCATCTTCAGATTTTGAACGCTCGGTAATATCTTCGGCAGAAGTAACAATGGCAACCGGTTTACCTTTTTCACTATAAATAAGATTTGAAAAAGATTGAATAGATATCAGATTTCCATCTTTTTTCATCATTGCGTTTTTCTTGATCATATTCTGCCAAACTTCTTTATTTTTGTAAGTATTGGGTTCTCCGAGAACTTCCGGGATTAGGATTTTCATATTTTTTCCGAACAACTCACTGCTTTTATATCCCAGCATTTTCGAGAAAGCAGTATTTGTGTATTTTATCGATCCTTCGATATCAGTTATAGTTACGCCTAATTTCATGTTTTCAACAGCTTCCTGCAATTGTCTTTGCTTCTCTGATAGTTCCTTTAGATCATCATTAACCTTCTGGAGATTCTTAAACTTTTTCTCCAACTTACGAAAATCCTCTATCTCCTTTTGATATTGCTTGTTATCCTTACGAAGCTTAACAGTTTGATTTCTATAAAGATTTTTATATACTTCACTAATGTTTTTCACTTCTTTATTCAAATTCCGCAATTTGGATACAAAAGAAATTATAATAATAAACAGAATTACAACAACCGCAATCATGATCAGTTGACCATTCATGGATATCCACAAATCAGGATCATTAGTGAAGTCTTTTATGGGATTAAAATAGCGTTTTGCAGGTTTGTTGTTACGGCAAAAGCCGATATCCGTAATCCCGGTATTGAACTGATTAATTGCGGTATCGATACCGGCAGAGATGACATTGCATTCTGATAGGTCTGATATAAGAAAGGTTTGAGCATAATTAACAAGCGGAAAGAGAAACAAGAATAAAATAAGAAATATCATAAATAGATTCTTCATAAAAAAGACTCCTTTTGTCTTTATTCGGGTAATTCGCTGATACTCCAATAAGATTTAATTGTTTTCATTATTTCCACAAATTCGCTATAATCCATAGATTTGACCATATATCCGGCAACGCCCAGGTTATATGCTTTGAGTCTATCCTGATCTGATCTTGAAGTCGTGAGAATTATTACAGGTATTCTTCTAAGTCTTTCATTTTTTTTCAAGATCTCCAGAAATTCAATTCCGTTCATTTTAGGCATATTCAGATCGAGAAGAATGATGCAGGGCTTTTCATTTTCTTCGTTATTCAGATAGGCAAATGCTTCTTCTCCGTTTCGCGCAAAATCAACCCTATTCGTATAATTGCTATCTTTTAGTGCACGTTTAACGGTCATAGAATCAATTACATCATCATCGATCACGAGTATTGGTTTATTGCTTTTCATTTTCTCTCCTTAGTTTTATAAAAAATTCGATTTCTTCCCTAAGCTTCTTTGGAATACTAAAGAAGAAAGTAGTACCTTTTCCAACTTCAGATTCCAGCCAGATATCTCCATTGAACAGATTAATTATTTTTTTTACTGTAGTCAGTCCAATGCCTGTGCTTTCCATCTTATCTCTCGATTGTAGTGTATGGAATATTTTAAACACTTCTTCATAGTACTTTTTTTCAATTCCCGGCCCATTGTCTTGAATAAAAAATTCCCATCTTCCTTTTTTATCTTCACACCCCACTTTGATTAACCCTTTTGGTTTGTCCATATATTTTATTGCATTGCTTAATAAATTTAAAAATACCTGCTGAATACGTGTTTTCTCCATTGTAATTTCCGGTAGGTTCTTATCGAGAACGATCTCGATATTTTCTGGTGGACTAAGTGAGTCAATTATTTCGGGGATCAATTTATTCAAATCTATGTACTCTTTATCTTCATTTATTTTTCCAACTCTGGAATATTGCAGGATGCCGTCAATCAGGTTATGCATTCTATGCACTCTTGATATCATCAGTTCCATCTGTTCTTTTCCTTCCGCATCAAATTTATCAGCATAGTCTTCCAGTATCCATTCTGCCAGTGTGCTGATGCCGCGCAGCGGAGCCTTGAGGTCATGAGAGACAACGTATGCAAATTCCTTCAATTCAAGATTTACAGTCTCGAGTTGTTTTATCAACATACCTTTTAATTCTTCTTCTGCCTTTCTTTCGGTTATGTCGGGTATCAATATTAAGTCGCCGGTAATTTGGCCTTTTTCGTTTTTCAGTGGAGATGCCAGGATCAAACCAACACGTTTTTCACCTTTCTTTGTGATAAAATCCAATTCATAGGAAAGGACTTCCTTTCCTGCCATTCTCTTATGGAAGTTATCAATTATCCTTTTCCGGCTCTCCTTTGGCAGGAATGGAAGTTTAAATAGTTTTTCCCCGATGACGCTTTTGGATTCGTATCCAAGCCAGTCGAATAATCTGCCATTAGTATCTATAATTGTTCCGAATTTATCGGAAAGAACAATAGCTTCCGGGGAAAGTTCGAATATCGATCTATATTTAGCTTCGCTTTTCTGTAATTTAGTTTTTGCTTGAACACGTTCGGTGATGTCTCTAATAATCCCGATAGCATTCCATTCTTTATTGATCTTTACAGAAGATAGAGAAAGTTCGACGGGAAATTCATTTCCATCTTTTTTTATGGCTGTCAATTCGATTATTTTATCGGCGATAGTACTTTTTTCTTTTTTCTTCAGCTTCCTTAGTGCATTCATAAATGTATCATGGTGCTTCCCGGAATGAATGATCCGATCGAGTGTTTTACCGATGATCTCATTTTCTTTATATCCGAATATTTTTTCTGCAGCGATGTTGCAGTATATAATATTATCTTTGCTGTCTATCATAATGATACCATCGTTTGCGGAAGTACTGATGGTTCTGAACTTTTCCTCGCTTTCCATAAGCTCATTCTCGATCTTGATTCGGCGTTTGATCTCTTGTTCCAACTGCAATTTTTGATCATATATTCCCAGAAATATTTTTACTTTTCCAAACAATATCTCAGGAACGATAGGTTTGGTGATGAAATCTACAGCACCGGATTCGACTCCTTTTATCCTGTAATAATTTTCGGAATATATAGCCGAGACAAAAATAACCGGCAGATACTTTGTTTTCTTGATCTTTCTTAAAAGTTCAACTGTTTCAAAGCCGTTCATTTCCGGCATTTGAACATCGATAAGAGCAATAGCAAAATCGTGTTCCAATGCTTTTTGCAATGCTTCATTGCCGGATAACGCCCGTACAAATTCAACGTTGAGATCACAAAGCAATATTTCCAGGGCTACAAGGTTTTGAACTTTATCATCAACTATCAGGATTTTCGGTTTCATTTTTTCACTCCAGTTTTTCTAAGTTCTAAATTATTTATACAACCATACTCTCAATAATGAAAGCACTTTATCGATATCGAGTGGTTTCGAAAGATAATCACTTGCTCCGGCAGCAATGCATTTTTCTTTATCTCCTTTCATTGCTTTTGCAGTTAGGGCAATTATCGGAAGTGCTGCGAATTTTTTTTGAGCACGTATTCGTTTCATTGCTTCATATCCATCCATCACCGGCATCATAATATCCATTAATACAAGATCGATGTCGGGCTCATTTTCTAATGCTTCCACTGCTTTTTCTCCATTTGAAGCAGTAGATATGATCATTTCTCTATCTTCCAGGATACTTGAGATTGCAAATACATTTCTCATGTCATCATCTACAACCAGTATCTTTTTTCCTTTGAATAGATCGTCCTTATCATGAAGCATGGAAATAATCTTCTGATCTTTTTTAGGAAGTTTATTTACCACTTGATGCAGGAATAAAGCTGTTTCATCCAATAATCTTTCTTCGGATTTTACACCTTTTATGATTATGGAATTTGCATTTTTATGTAATTCATATTCTTCTTCTTGAGTTATTTCTTTTCCAGTGTAAATGATAGTAGGAGGAACATTATTATCTTTAAGAGATTTCATTTTTTTCAGAACTTCAAATCCGGAAATTTCAGGAAGTTCCAGATCGAGTATCATGCAATCGAATTTTTCTTTTTTTAGTATATTCAAAGCAGTCTTACCGTCTTTTTTTGTGGTTATTTTCACGTTCTCGTTATCAATAAGTTTAAGAATAGATTTTCTGATATTATCATCATTTTCAACGATGAGCAGGTCTTTGATCTCTTTTGAAATAAATGATTCGATATTATTGAATGCATTGTTTATCTGGTCTGCACTTACAGGTTTTGTGAGATAGCCGATAGCTCCTTTATTCAAAGCCTTTGCAGATTCTTCATAGACTGACATTATATGGACAGGTATATGACGAAGTTGCTTATCTTCTTTCAATTTATCCAGAACTGTCCAACCGTCAATACCGGGCAGTTTGATATCGAGGATTATTGCCTGCGGCAGATATTTTTCTGCAAGTATAAGTCCGGTTTCTCCATCGCCGGAATGGATGAATTTGAAATTATTTTCTTTGCAGAAGCGTTTTAATGTTCTGGCAAAGTTCAGATCATCTTCTACGATTAGAATTGTTCTATCATCTTTATTGATGTTTTTCCTGTCGTCATCGATGGAAGGGGCAGGTATCCTTTCCTTTATTTCTTCTATCGTAGGGATTTCTTTTTCCACGCGTCTATCAGGTATTTCTCTTCTATCCATAGATTTTGTATCTTCCCATTTTTCTTTCATCTCTTCCGAGATAAATGCTGTAAATGTGGAACCCTTTCCTTCGATGCTTTCTAATTGCAATTCACCGCCGAGAAGTGTTGATAGTTCTTTAGAGATAGAGAGTCCCAATCCGGTACCGCCGTATTTCCTGGAAGTGCTTCCGTCTGCCTGTTGAAATGCTTCGAAGATCGCTGCCTGTTTTTCTTTTGGGATGCCGATGCCGGTATCCGAAACAGATACAGCTACAGCTTTTCTAAAGTCCAATCCACTTCGTGAGAGATCTGCTGTTTCATCCGGACGTTTGAAATTAATCGTTATTCCACCTTTGGATGTGAACTTTATTGCATTTGATATCAGGTTCTTGATGATCTGCTCTAATCTCTGCTGGTCTGTTAGAATGGTTTCAGGAAGTTCGTTACTGAGAATAATATTAAATTCCAATCCTTTTTGTTCGATTTGATGAGTGAAGAGAGTTTTGAGATTATTTGCAACATCTTTGAGCGGGATGTATTGGATATTGGTTGTCATTTTTCCGGCTTCAACTTTAGAAAGGTCTAATATCTCGTTGATCAGGTTTAGCAGATCATTCCCGCTGTTGTAGATGATCCCTGAAGCTTCTATCTGTTTATCGTCGAGGTTGCCTTTTCTGTTTTCGGAAAGATCACGCGCAAGAATGAGAAGGCTATTTAGTGGTGTGCGAAGTTCGTGAGACATATTTGCCAGAAATTCTGATTTGTACTTGCTGGAAATAGCCAGGTCTTTTGCCTTTTTTTCAAGCAGTTTACCAGCTTTTTCCAGATCTTCATTTTTCTTTGTTATTTCAGATCCCTGCCTTTTAAGAGATTCTGTTTTTTCTTCTAATTCTTCATTTGCCGCCTGAAGTTCTTCCTGTTGATCTTTCAATTTCTCACTGTTGGTTTTTAGCTCTTCTGTCTGTTCTTCCAGTTCCTGATTTGCTATTTTCAGTTCTTCCTGTTGGGTTTGCAGTTCTTCTGCCTGTTGCTGTGTTTTTTCCAGAAGTACTTTCATTTTTGTTCTTGATAAAGCAGTTATTATACCAATAGCGATGTTTTCTGCAACTGCATTTAAGAAGTCTAATTGTTCATTTGTAAATTTATTGAAAGAAGCAAGTTCTATCACGCCGATAAGTTTATTTTCAAAGGTGAAAGGAACAACCACAACGTTTCTGGGAATTGCTTTTCCTGTTCCGGAACTGATATTAAAATAATTTTCCGGCAGATTGGAAATGGCGATCATCTCTTTTTCATAAGCTGCCTGACCAGCCAGACCTTCTCCAATTTCTATTGTATCATTCAGGTTTTTGCGTTTAGAAAATGCGTAAGTTCCACAGATCTTAAGATTTTCTTTTTCCTCATCAAAAAGATAGATAGCACCCATCTGTGCATTCAGGAGTTTTGCCAGGAAGGAGATAATATTTTTGCTGATAACGAGGACATCGAGTTCACCCCGCATTTTTTCGTTCAACTTATTCTGAGCACTTTTCAACCTGCTTTGTTTTTCTATTTCCTCGCTGCGTTTTTTCAGTTCTTCTTCAGAGTGGATCTGTTCTGTGATATCCTTATCAACTCCTCGATAGCCGAGATGATTTCCTTCATCATCAAAAATAGGAACAGCATTGGTCAATAAACAAACAAGTTTTCCATTTTTATGTATATGCCAGTTTTTAAGATCTTTTATACTTTTGCCTTTGGATTGAGCTTCGGTGAAAATCTTTCCAATCCTTTCTGCCTCTTCGGCAGTCATCAGGTCAAAGGGTGTTTTTCCGAGAATTTCTTTGGCTGTGCAGCCGATTATTTTTTTAATGTTTTCCGAGCAATAGGTGTAAATTCCATCTGCATTAACTTCCCATAGCCAATCTGCCATTGAAAAGGCAAAACCTTTGAAACGCTTCTCATTTTCCTGTAGAGCTTTTGCAATTTTTTTACTTTCTGTAATATCCACAAAAGTTTCCAGCAGCAGTTTACGCTCGTTGATCGTGATAGGAGTTACTGTTTTTAATACGTTAATTTTCTTACTATTCGCTTTCAATACAATTCGTTCGGAATTGTCTACATCTTGTCCAAGATCGGTGATCGGGCATTTTCCCTTTTCTGCAGGACAGATGAAATCATGACATATCTTTCCCAGGATATTATCTTCGGTCACTCCGATCATTTTGGCAGCAGTAGGATTTACATATTCTATAATATGAGTTTCTGCATCTATCATCACAACGCCTGCCTGGATAGAATTGAGGATCATCTTTGTGCGTTCTTCGTTTTCAGATAAGGATTTTTTAAGTTTATCGAGAGAATTGGTCATATCATTCAGGGAAATTGCCAGGACATCTTCATTGGATTTTGGTTCTACCGAGACGGAAAAATCTCCTTCTGCCACCTTTTTTGCTATTTCGGTTTTTTCCTGCAGGTTCTTTTGAAGTTCCATAAATGTTCGGGCAAGTTCTCCGATCTCATCTTTAGATTTCAATTCAAAGAAAGTATTCAATTTACCTTTCCCGATATCTGAAGCCCACGATCGTAATTTTATTATTGGTCTGGGAATAGAACGGATAATCATAAATCTGGCTGAAAGCGATAATATTAAAATTATTATTATTGAGATATATATCTTTTTAAGAGTGTTGAATTGCATTGTTGCCAGATTGTTTCCGGTATCTTCCAATTCTTTCAGGTAGATTTTTTTATGACCGTTTAATTGTTCAAGCAATGCTAATACGGATGGATGGAATTCCAGTTCTTCTTCTTTTTCCAATACTTTTTTGGTAGATAACCCCTGATCTTTGAGATCGATAAGCTCAAGTGCAAGAGAATTTACTTTTTTCACTTTTTCTTCTAATTCTTTTGCTTCCTTTTTATCTTCATCACCAATGTGTGCTTTATATTCTGTGTGTTCTATGGCAGCATTTTCGAGTAACTGCATTGTTTTTTGCATTTCTTCTCTGGTCTCATATTCACCTTCCAGGATATATTCCATTAAACAAAGATGGATTTCATTAGTATAATTTGCCATCTCTGTCATTACAATTGCTCCAGGAACGATATCGCTTTTTAATTCATCAAAGACTTTAGCAGTATTCTT
Source organism: Candidatus Cloacimonadota bacterium (assembly GCA_030595905.1). Lineage (GTDB taxonomy): Bacteria > Cloacimonadota > Cloacimonadia > Cloacimonadales > TCS61 > JACNIV01. The sequence goes on from JAUVLE010000013.1 coordinate 15,214, forward strand.
GGTTGATATGATTTCCATTATTCCAAAAATTGTAAACAACATAATAATGAATAAAGAACCTAAAGTAATTTTGTGATAGATCTTCATTTTATTTCTCCTTTACTGAAGTTGTTTCCATCGACTGTGGTTGTCATGGTTCCATCGACTGACCCAGTGAAATATCCTGCGGATTTCACGGGTTAAAAAGTCGAAGGTTATGTTTCCTTTCATTTCTTGTCCGCCAGTTCTTTCATTTTTGTTCGGATCTTTGCAGAATTAATTCCGATAGCTATGTTTTCCATAATGCTTTTTAAAAATTCTATCTCGATCCCTGAAAATTCCTTGAAAGCTCCCAGTTCGATGATGCCGATAACTTTCTCATTAAGAATAAACGGCGAGATAATTACATTGAGCGGAGAAGCATCTCCAAGAACCGAATTAATATGCAGATAGTCTTCCGGCAGGTCTTTGATTATTATCATTTCTTTTTCGATAGCAGCCTGTCCGATCAAGCCTTCGCCGATCTTGATTTTTCGTTTTGTATTTTTATTTTTTGAATATGCATAATTTCCTGACAGGATAAGTTCATCACCTTTTTCATTAAGAATGTAAAATCCGCCGATATTTGCACCTGAATATTTTGAAATGAATTTAATGATATTTCCGGAAAGCGAGGAAATATCCTGTTCACCCCGCATATTTTTATTCAATTCGTTTTGTCCTGTTTTAATCCAGTTCTGCTTTTCAATCTCATCGCTGCGTTCTTTCAATTCCTTTTCAAATTGCTTGCGCTGTGTAATATCACGCACAATTCCCTGAGCAATATCGAGTTTTTTATCTATAAATTTAGCACTTATTTCCACATCGATAAGAGAACCGTCTGCTTTTTGGAAGACCATTTCAATGAAGATTGAATCTTTATTCTTTAGTGTTGTCGAATCATCTTTGATTTTGGTTTTTATATTATCCGGTCTCAGGTCGAATGTAGTCATAGAAAGCAATTCTTCTTTGGAATAGCCTGTCAGTTTACACGCCATTTTGTTCACATCCAGGATTTTTTCATCCAATATAGTATGAATAAAAACAGCATCGTTCGACTGCTCGAACAGACGTCGGAAGCTTTCCTCGTTTCTTTTTGCAGTAATCTCTGCCTGCTTGAGCTTTGAAATATCCACAAAAGTTTCTATTAATAATTTCTTATCACCGATATTAATAAATTTAACTGTATTTAATACGGGAACTTTTTCACCCTTAGCAGTCAGAAGGTTTTTCTCTTCGTTGTAAATAGTTATACCTTTATCTGTTATGGGACATTGACCTTCTGAAGCGGTGCAAATCGATTTATAACATATTTTACCGATGATTTTTTCTTTTTCCGCTCCTATCATTTTTTCTGCAACCGGATTTACATATTCGATAATATGCGTTTCAGAATTAATAAGAACAACTCCGGCTTGAGTGGAATTTAAAATCGCTTTAGTAAATTTATCACTTTCCTGCAGTGACCTTACCATTTTATTAAGAGAGATAGCCAGTTCATCTTTTTGTGAACGCAGTTTAACCTGGACATCCAAGTTACCTCCTGCAATTATTCTTGCTTTTCCGGTTATTTCCTGCAGGCTTTCTTGTATATCATTAAATGAATCTGCCAGTTCTCCGATCTCATTAGAAGATACCACTTCAAGATGCTGATTCAAATCTCCTTTGGATATTTGCTGTGCAGCTTTTGATATTTTATTTATCGGGTTTATTATAGTTTTGGAAAACACAAAAGCTAATATGATAACAATAAATGAAAACATTAACAATAAATATAATGTGACATTCCTTATAATAAAAGCAGATTTGAATGTGAAATATATAGGTTTTGTTACGATAAGTCCCCATCCCCAGCCATCGAATTTACCTTCGCCTTGCAAACTGTAATAAGCACTTATAACTTTTTCATTTCTATCGTTAGCATATTGGGAAATTCCCGTATTACCGCGAAGAAGTTTCTGAATTACAGGATAATCAAACAGGCAATATTTTGTAAGGAAATCCTTTTCATCCGGTCCTGCCAGGATTTCCCCTTTCCTGTTGAGCAGAAAAGCGTGATTGTTTTCCTGAATTCTTTTACCTAAGGTTTGAACCCTGTCAATAATATGATCCATATTCACCCTGGTAGTTAACACACCAACAATTTTTTTGTTTGTTTCATTTGTAATAGGTGTATTATATCCAAGAACCATTTTCCAGTCAGCCGTTTCCGCTTTATAAACATCGAGTGGAACTACCTCACCCTGTTTGCATTGAAGAGTTTTCTTAAACCAGTCTCTATCTGCGCGAGAGTTCCCGATAAGGTCTTTTCGAGTACAGGCAATGATCTTTCCATCGAGGTCGATGACAGTAATTGCAATATAATCGGGAAACGATTTGATAACTTCTTCTATATATTTTTGTTTTGCCCGATTGTTATTACCTTCGAATACATCTGTCTGGGAAAGTACTTTTATATTCTGATAATTTGAATTTACATAATAGGATATTTTTCTTCCGCAATCTTGAGCAAGATTACTTAAAGAAAAGATAATTGTATCTTCCAGGTGTTTTTTACTAACAGAATAAGAAATAATTCCTAAAATAATAACAGGTATTAACGATATCAGAAGGAAATAAATAAGTAGTTTCTTTCCAATACTAAATTTAATTTTGCTTTGTTGTTTCATTTGTTCTCCGGGACAAATAATTCGATTCGAGTTTTTCACTGTTCCATCGACTAATCCGGTGAAATATCCTGCGGATTTCACAGGTTAAAAAGTCGAAGTTTAACTTTTTCTGTTTTCATCGACTGACGACTGCCTGTTCCATCGACTAAAGTCGAAGGTTAACTTTTTCTGTTTCCGCTGTCATTGAAATTATAACACTTTAATTCGTGTTTATTCGTGTTAATTCGTGGTTTCATTTTCCATTTCTTCCGGGTTATGGTTTACGGGAAGACCACTTCTGCTTTGGTGTCAGACAGCTTTCTTACTTTCAGCTCTTCATCGAAGTATTTTCCAACACCTCTAATTAAACCGATCATAATATCGATCAGATTTCTGTGAGAAATATACTTTACTATTAAAGTCTTATTATCTTTCCATTCATATTCAAATTTTGGTGGTTTGGCATCCGGGATATTGGAAGTAACCGATCTGTGCACTTTATCCATTTTCAAGATGAAATCTTTTGCAGAATTCACTTCTCTATAATAGGCTTCATAGACCTTTGGTGCAAATGTTTTCATCCAGTACTCGCCAAACGCATCTGCAGCTTGTTCAAGCGATATATTCAAAACCTTACAGGTGGAATCGATCATTTTCAAGATAATGTCATCATCGAAATCCTGAACTGCATTAATGATAATGTAGGGGTCGATGTCTGATAATTCTGAAATATCATTCCATTTTTCAATACCGTAATTGTCTTTGATCATGTTTTTTAAGCAAACCGCAATAATACCCTTCATAGATTATCTCCTTTATTTACCTTCCTATTCCAAATAACTCGACTCGAGTTTTTCAAACCCGAGTCGGGTTATTACCTTCTGTCCCATCGACTAACCCGGTGAAATATCCTGCGGATTTAACCCTAATGAAATTAAAAAGATTTCATTGGGCAGGCAGGTTAAAAAGTCGAAGGTTAGAGTTTATGTGTTTCATTTACTGACTGCTTTCTGTTTTGTAAGGAACTCTGAAATTTCATTCAGCGTTAATACACAGTCTATCCCTGCCTTTTTAATTGCGGCTTTTGGCATAAAAGGCTGTTCTGCATCATTAGGATTCTGGGCAATTATAAGTCCGCCAGATTCTTTTATCCGGCACATTCCTTCGGCTCCATCATCATTTGCTCCTGTGAGGATAATACCTATGAGTTGATTTTTATAAACCTCTGCAGCACATTTAAATAAAATATCGATAGATGGTCTTGAATAGTTTACTTTCTCATCTATCGAGAGTGAGAAGGTTTTATCTTCTTCGATCAACAGGTGATAGTTTGGAGGAGCGAAATAAATATTTCCCGGTTCGACGGCTTCTTTTTCGTCGGCTTCTTTTACCTTTAGAGCACAATGTTTATTGAAATGTTCAAATAGATATCCGGATTGATATTTATAAACATGCTGAACAATAATGATAGGCAGTGGAAAATCTTCCGGAAGGGTTGAGAACAGTTTAGTCAAAGTTTCAAATCCTCCGGCAGACACACCGATGACTACTGCCTTGAAATCCGAGATATTAAAATTATTATCTGTTTTCATATTTTCCTGTATATCTTATTTTTTCTATCGATTACTTTGAATTTTTTTTCTATGCTGGAAAAATTCAAAGATTCTTTGCTTCCGATAGCCAGGAAACCTTTACTGATCAGGCTGCTATCGAAAAGATTAAGAACACGATCCTGCAATACTTTATTAAAATAGATCAAGACGTTTCTACAGAAGATCAAATGCATTTCACCAAAATCACCGTCTGTAACCAGGTTGTGATTTGCAAAAGTAATATTAGCCTTTAATGAGTTATCTATGATTGCAGAATTATATTTTGCATGATAATAATCTGAGAAAGAACGTTTACCGCCGGCATTCTGGTAGCTTTGAGTAAATTGTTTAACTTCATCGAGAGAATATATTCCTTTTTTTGCTTTTCCTAATGCTATGTTATTAAAATCGGTAGCAAAGATAGTAGTTTTGTGATATAGTTTTTCTTCTTTTAGAATTATAGCTAGTGAATATGCTTCTTCTCCTGTAGCACATCCGGCATGCCATATTTTGATGAAAGGGTATGTATCGAGGTATGGAACAATATTTTCCCTGACGGATTTATAGAAGTCCGGATCTCGAAACATTTCTGTAACGGTTATCGAAAATTCGGTAAGGATAGAATTAGAGAAGAATCGATCTTGAAGCATTCTGGGAATTATATCACTGATCTTCTTGATATCGAATTTTTTCTGAAGATTTTGTATTCTTCTTTTAATGGAAGCTTTTGCATAATTCCTGAAATCATATCCGTATTTCTGAAAGATAGCTTCCAGGAAAATATCTACTTCAATGTTTTCTCTTTTGGATTTTTCCATATTATTTATCCGATATTTTGTAAGGATATCGTTATAATTGCTCCGTCTGGTTTATTGTCTTCTATTAATATTTCTCCTTCATATTTATCGATTATTTTTTTTACGATATACAAGCCTAATCCTGAACCTCCTGTTTTACCAAAACTGAAACCTTCCATAAAAACTTTCTCTTTAATATTATCAGGTATACTACATCCATTATCTGCAATTCTTATTTCACATTTATTTTGTTTCCTATTAATGGTGATATTTATCTTGTCCGCTTTTCCATGTATTACCGCATTATTTATGATATTGTCAAAAAGAGAGCTTATGCTCTCATCGGCAAGAACTTGTGCTCTTCCTTTTATATTAAACTCAACATCTGGTTTTGCAGCAATTATTTTATTAATAACCTTGTTCAGATCAATTGGCTTTAACCCTTTACGAGAAGAAATAGCCGTTTCTATTCCCCTCATTCTATTGATCAATTCAACGCTTTTTTCTGTACTTTTTTTAATGTTTTCCAGAATACTTTCATCGTGATCTGCTTTGTATAGTCTGAGCGTACTGATAACAACAGAAAGGTTATTTAAGATATCGTGCCTGAGTATTTTATTAATCAATTTAAGATGTTCACGATGTTCTTCCAACTCTTTTTGTGTTTTCTTACGAAGTTCGATCTCGTTTTCCAACTCGACCTTGTGATTATACATATCCAGAAAAATCCTGACTTTTCCGGTTAAGATATTCGTGATCAACGGTTTTGTTATAAAATCAACTCCACCGGCTTCTACTCCTTTGATGTTATAATAATCCCGAGAATATACAGCAGAAACAAAGATTATGGGAATAAGTTTATTCTTTTTGTCCTTTTTAATTCTTCTCACTGTTTCAAAGCCGTCCATTTCCGGCATTTGTACATCCATAATGATAAGTGCAAAATAATATTTGGATGTTTTTACGATTGCTTCTTTCCCGGATAAAGCTCTGATAAAATCAATATCAAAATCCTGGAGCAGGGTTTCAAGAGCAATAAGGTTTTCTATTTTATCGTCAACGATCAATATTTTGGGTTTTGAATTTTCCATTTTTTTTACCCTCTTTTTGGCAAAGAGAAATAGAATGTAGTACCTACACCAATTTCAGATTCCAGCCATATTTTACCATTATTCATTTCAATTATCTTTTTTACTGTTGTAAGTCCGATACCTGTACTTTCAGTTTCATCCCGAACTTCAAGAGTTTGAAATATCTTAAATATTTTTTTAAAGTATTTTTCCTCTATACCGGGACCATTATCGGAAATAAAAAATTCCCATGAATCGCCATTATCTTTACACCCGATATTTATTATACCCTTTGGCTTATCCATATAGTTAACGGCGTTACTTAACAGATTCAGAAAGACCTGACTGATCCTTGTATTTTCAAAAAATATCTGAGGAAGGTCGGAAGCCACATTGATCTTTATATGATCAGGCGGGTTAACAGCATCTATTACATTGAGCATTATTTCATTAAGATCGATATTTACTTTTTCTTCCTGTATTCTTCCCACTCTGGAATATTGCAATATTCCATCGATGAGGTTATGCATACGATGAACTCTATCTATCAGAAGATTCATTTGTTCTTTTCCTTCGGCATCGAACTTATCTTCATAATCTTTTAGTATCCAATTTGCCATTGTGGTGATCCCTCGTAAAGGAGCTTTGAGGTCGTGGGAAACAACATAAGCAAATTCTTTAAGTTCGAAATTAGTATTTTCTAGTTTCTGAATGAGTTGAAGCCTGGTTTCTTCGGCTTCTTTACGCTTTGATATATCTATATCAGTTCCTCTGTATCCAAGAAGTTGATCGTTGTTATCAATTATTGGAATTGCACTTGTAAGAAGACAAACAACATCTCCGTTTTTATTATTTATATAATTTTCCAGTTCGCGGAATGGTTTTTTTTGCGAGAACAACCTAAATGAATTCCTTTTCATTTCTTCTCTTTTTACATCTATGAAAAGATCAAAGAAATGTTTTTTACCAACAAGTTCCTCTGGTTTGTAACCAAGAATAGTTGTTACCACGGGACTCGAATAAGTATATAATCCTTCATTATTTATTTCCCATATCCATTCCTGGGCATTCGATGCTACCTGTTGAAATCGTTCTTTGCTTTCCTGCAGGTTATTAAAGAGCACTTCCAGATTTTCCCTTTGTTTTATTGAAAGCAAATACACACTCTGGAATTTCTTATGAGATTGTATCCTAAGGAAATTAAGTAAGAATGATATCGATATCGAAGTAAACAATCCAAAACCTATCTGGCTATAATATTCGGAAAAATTCATGATATACATCAGAGATGCGGTAAAAATAAATGCAGTGATAACTGAAATTATGAACCAGCGAAAGGAAAGAAAGAAAATGCCACATCCAAGAATAAGAAAATAATAGTTTGCCAGTTGAAAAACACTTTGAGACAGATAAGTATTAATAAAAATGTTTATATATACGAGAAGAATTAAAAAGAAAGCAACTTTATAAACTTTTTTATGGGAGATCATTTTCCTGTTAAGAAAATAAAAGGTTACCAGACAAATAACTGACACAGCGATAGCCGCTATTGTGATTCCAAGGCGTACATTTAAAAAACGTATAAATATCTGACCGATCACAAAGATCAGATATAAAATACCCAGACCCAATGTTAAGGATTTCACATTTTCATAAAAAATATGATCGATTCGTTGTTCGAGTTCTTCTTTGCTTAATTCCAATTTAGAATTAAGTTCGTTTTTGACTCCTTTTATTGCTTTCAAAATTACTCCTATACAAAATTTATTATTGTCGGATTAAAAGATAACCCATCACAAAATTTGTCAATAAAACTCTCATATAGCTACTCCCGAATTCAAAGTATTTTTTCTATTAATAATTAATTATTTTAGCAATTCCTGTGCCAGAATGTTTTTGTAGATTGAATTATCTTTAATTCCTCAAAATTATTATAATGTGTTTATTAATTTGATTTGAATACTGTCAAAACTCAAAATGCGTATCTTGTTGCTATTTTAGTTAGTTAAGAATACTATCTCAATTGCTTTGCGGCAATTTTGTTTTTTTCGTATAATGGAATTCTCTGATAAATTAATTATACTAAAATTCTAAGTGAAAAATTGAATGTAGTTTTTTGGGACAATTTTGAGACACACTGGGCAAAATATGTCTCATTTTCTTCCATACAGTAATTAAATAAATGGAGCGAGCAACGGGTCTCGAACCCGCGACCTTCAGCTTGGGAAGCTGACGCTCTACCAACTGAGCTATGCCCGCTCAAATTAAATTTTTTTAAAATTCTCGAAAGTTTTCGGGACAAGGTTTCAGTAAATAGAATAATTTTTTACACTTTCAGATTTCTCTTGATACCGGATAGCGTTGAAGCCAGAGTTTCTCTTAGTTGAATTA
>JAUVLE010000194.1 GCA_030595905.1 Candidatus Cloacimonadota bacterium
GTTCTCACAAAATGTCGAATCTACATTCGAGCTATAAAACCCACATCCTGCATTCCTAAAAATCCCATTCTGTATATGTAGGTTATTAACCTGGTTTAATAAACATGTATTGGCGTAGTCAAATTTACCCCAGTTAATCAGATCGTCTGAGACGGTGGCGATGGAAGAGAGCTCCATGGAGTTGTAAAGTGCGACTTCGTCGCGGTTATGGGTATTTGGTGTTTGGTGTTTGGTCCTGGGTGATAGGTCTTGGGTAAACCCATCATTAGTCGTGATCCAGAACATATTGTTTTCTTCGCCCTGAGCGAATAAGTTGCCGTGGATCGTGAGATCAACTCCCGGGTTAATGCGGATAACTGCGCCAGGGTGTATCGTCAGGGAAGAAGTATTTGGTACAAAGACCGTGTCGTCGTCAATAATAAGGTGGTGGTCGGGAAGGACGGTAATGTTTTCTTGGATGTTGCCGGAGATAACGGTCTCGGGGTAGAGGATCAAATCGCTGGTGCGATTTTCAAGGTTATCCGTCTTCGTTTCACTATGCCGTGATGAAAAGGATAAAGGATAAAGGTTAAAGGAAGCTTCAAGATTAAAGGATAAAGGAAAAAGGTTAAAGGGTTTATTTTTAACGCCATTCAAATGCTTTTCATCTTTTGACTTTTGTCTTTTGTCTTTTGCCTTTAATGAAATTTCACTGCGTCCTTCGATAAACTCCAGCCTTCGCATTGCTTCGGCTTGGCAGGCACCATGATAACGAAATTGTGAAATTTCATTGTCTCCCTTGCTTATCTCCACTTCGAGCAGATATTTAAAGCCCCATCCATCTTTCATAGCAACGAGGTTGTATTTTCCTGTTGGGATTTTGGAAAGTTCAAAGCTGCCGTCAGCGAGTGTTTCTGTGTATTTAATGGGTTCCTGCAGTCGGTGATCGAATTCTGTATGTTGTGTTATTATTACTCCGATGTGAGGATATTGGCTGTTAATTCCTACAATGTCGGGGTCTAACTCTGCAAGGTCGTAGAGAGCAACGGTGATAAAAGAATGGTCGGAGAGTCCTTCGAGGGAAACCGTGCCGGTGAGAGAGCCTTTGGGAGTTGAGGTGGGAGAAGAGCAGGACAAAAGGAAAAAGGTGACAAGGAAAAAGGAAAAAGACGGTAAAGCAAAAGAAAAGGAAAAAGGAAAATAAGTTTTCACATTATTCATTTTAATCTTTCCTTTTAACAGCAATTGATCCAAAAATTAGTTTTATCTCTCTTGATTCTTGTAAGAGTGATCTACATAGTTTTCGATCACTAATTTCTAATCTATCGATCACAATATACCAAAAATGACATTCACGAGATTCTCGAAGACAGATATTTATTCGAGAATAAAATTCTTTTTTAGTTCCAGCTTGACTTTCAGTATAGTTAGCTCCAATGGATGTTGCAGCTTTTGAAAGTTGATATCGAAAAACATCATATTCTTTATCGTGCGGCAAAGTTTTAAGGAATTTGAAGGTTTTTACAGCAAATTGAATTAATCTTTCCATCAAATCATTTTCGTATTTCTTCATTACCTTTTTCCTTTAATCTTTATCCTTTCTTTTTTTACTTTTACCTTTCTTTTTTTACTTTTTACTTTATTCTTTGGTCTTTCTTTATTCTTTAGTCTTTTTCCCTTTAATCTTTCGTCTTTGATTTTTATTCTTTATTCTTTCTCAAGCTCTTATGTTCCTTCTTTTTGGAATATCTTTCAAAATCTCATCAAAAAGAGAAGGACACGCCTTCGTAACAAACTATGGCGGTGCAAGCAGCAGGATGAGTTTTTTGCTTTCTACTTTTTTAGTTCTACTTCTTTTGAATCAATGAATTATCTGTTCCTATCAATACATCTTTCGCAATAATTTGAAAATCTTTCATGATTTCATTGATTGTAACAGGTTTTTTCCATTTAATAAATTTTAATAATTTTGGATCTATTGTTTTAAACAATTTTGAAATATCGACAGGATTGACCCAGCTATCTTTTTTTATTGCCTGATCTATAAGATTTTTCCAGGAAAAGGGAAATTTATGGGCTATAAATGCAATATCGACAAAGTCTTTAATCTCGAGCCGTGGTAATGCAGATATTTTATTGGATAAGATGTTTTGAATGTTATCAACTTTTCCCAATTTTATATCTTGTTTGAAGCCATTATAATGATAATCAATATCATTAATAAAATCAAGTTTCAAATTTATTTCACTTTCTTTTGTAGTAACGATCCTAACGAAATCATCAGCTTTATTAATAACACTGAATTTAATATCATTCAAAGATAATTTTGCTTCGATTTTGTCGATATACTCTCTAAATTTCACATCAGCATTTACAAAGAAATCAAGATCATCCGAATAACGATGTTCTAAATATTTTCTACTCAGAACAGTTCCACCGGTCAGATAGAATTTTGTTTTACAAGATTGAATAATTTGAATGATATTATCTTGAAAAGGGTACAACTTTTCTGTATAATATTTCATTATTGATTTATTTTTTCATTTTCAAATAACATGTTTCTTGCGTATTTGAAGCGTTCCTGTAAACATTTTGATTTAATTTTTTTAATCACTTCATCGGATAAAGCTGAATGCAGCTGTTTTTCGTTTAATTGCTCTAATATCTTATACCAGCTAAATGAAGACAATATTCTTACATATAATGAAGTTGTTAATGGGTTATTAAGATCATTATCATCTAAAAGAATCTGAATTTCAGATTGAGTTATATTCATATCCCAAAATAAACTTTTCATTTTTATTCCTGTTTTTCTATCTTTCCCCCTGTGGAATAAAATCAAAGATTTTTTCCGATTAATCGGAGATTCCACGGGGTAAACGTTTTGCTAAAAGGGAATAGCACCTGTCGAGGCGTATCCGGCAACTGCCGGAGAAGACTGAAGGGATTCTGCTTCCTGCTTCTTGACCTGTGAAATGCGTAGCATATTTCACTGGGTTTTGATTTAGAGTTTTTTTTCTTTGGTCTTTAGTCTTTTTTTCTTTGGTCTTTCACAAGCTCTTATGTTCCTTCTTTTTGGAATATCTTTCAACATCTCATCAAAAAGAGAAGGATACGCCTTCGTAACAAACTATGGCGGTGCAAGCAACAGGATGAGTTTTTTGCTTTATTCTTTGGTCTTTATTCTTTAGTCTTTCTCAAAGCAGGACCCGGTGAAATATTATTGTTTTCACGGGTTAAAAGCTTTGAGTTACTTTTGCCTTTTATCTTAATTTGTTTTCTTTAGAATGTTTCCGTTGCGACATTAATTAAGAAGTTTTTGATTTCATCATCGCTAACTGTCTTTATTACATATTCTATTTCTTCTTTATAATCAACATCATCAAAATATGATAATTGCTCCCGAAAAAGTTTTGGGTTAAAAAAATCTTGAAATATCTCCTTTGCTCTTCCGGATATTTCCTGTAAACTATAGTGATCTTTTAGAATAAAATACAAATCAACATAATCTTTCCATTTTGCTCGACCTCCAAGAGCATAAGACTTCATTGCTGCCAGGTCCAATAATGATGGCATATTAATTACGTCTTCAAAATTAGTATTAGCATCAATTCTATGAGGAAAACTAAAAAAAGTGAGTTTTACAGAATCAATGATCAAATGCATCTGGTCAAATGCTTCAAAAATTATATCTTTACAGGGATAATTATTTTTTTCAATTATTGATTTTATAGCTCTTCTTTTTATATCTTTGTCGCTGAATAAATCAAAATCAATAGAGCGCCGATGCCCAATATACAATGCTATTGCCGTTCCTCCCACAAGATAATATTCCTTTGAAAACAATTTTATTAGAGGAAGCAGCTTTTTCTGATTTTCAGTAAGAATTTCTTTATGCATTTTTCCTAAAATATAGATTAAAATAATTTATAGTTCTTGGATGATAATTCACTCTTTTTCGATTTGTGTCTTGATAAAAAATTTCAGCTACTTTTTTTATACCAACTAATTCAAATAGTCTCTTTACACTTTTCTCATTGCCATAATTCAATATTGATTCCACCAATAAATTCAGACTGATATTTTCTTTTGATTCTTCTTTTATCCACCAGAAGAGATGACTGTTTTCTCTTATGAATTTTTTAATCTCAGGATTATTTTTTATTCGATCATCTAATTTCATAATTTTTTCTTTCTGCTTTTCTATCTTTCCCTTTTGCTAAAAGGGAACTGCAAGGGATTCTGTTTTCTGATTCTTGACCTGTGAAATGCGCAGCATATTTTACTGGGTTCTATTTTTTTCTTTATTCTTTAATCTTTGGTCTTTACTTATTCTTTAGTCTTTTTTTCTTTGGTCTTTATTCTTTGGTCTTTCTCAAAGCAGGACCCGGTGAAATATTATTGTTTTCACGGGTTAAAAGCTTTGAGTTACTTTTTCCTTTTACCTTTCTGCTTCCTGATCCCGGCAAAGTTGGAAACGAAGTCGGATGCTTTTACCTTCTACCTTCTACCTTTTACCTTTCTTTTACTGTATAATCCAACAGCCATTTTTTCTGCCGCCTTCACGTTTGATCATACCCATTTCTTTTAGCGTTGAGATTTGTCGTTCCACTGTTCTGTCCGTAACATTTAAGATATTAGATAATTCAGGTATAGTAATTTTTGGATTTTCTTTAATTTCGGAAAATATTTTTTGTAAATTGACAGGTAATTTTTTCCCGACATCTTTCCCGACATCTTTCCCGACATCTTTAGAAAAAATACTTACTTTAAATCCATTCTGGAAATTTTCGAACAAAGGAGTTTTTAATCCATAATTATGGAAAGCTTCAATAATACGATAAATACCCGAACCATATTTTTCGATAACTCCGGCTTCTTTAAAAATAATTGCTACTTTTTTATTTCTGGCTTCTGATTTCTGACTTTTGCTTTCTTGTCCCGGCAAAGTTGGAAACGAAGCCGGATGCTTTTTTTCCTTTTACCTTTTACCTTTAATCTTTTACCTTTTTACTTGATGCTTTAGTTTTTTCTTCCTGCTTTTCTATCTTTCCCCCTGTGGAATAAAATCAAAGATTTTCTCCGATTAATCGGAGATTCTACGTGGTGAACCTTTTGCTAAAAGGGAACTACAAGGGATTCAATTTTTTGCATTTTTCTATCATTCCCATCTTCTCCAGTAGCTCTGCATAAGAAACTGGAGCTGTTCCAATTTTTCCCACTTTAATACCGGCTGCATAATTTGCCAGA
>JAUVLE010000328.1 GCA_030595905.1 Candidatus Cloacimonadota bacterium
GGATTGATCTCCCAAACGGTATTCCAGTCACTTCCATGACTGGTAGTTTCAACCCGTAAAGAATATCCTCCACCCCAGTTATCTACCATGTGTTTGAATTCAAGTTCCAGGGTTGCTGAACCTGTAGTATTCACGGGAAGACTTATCAATCTTTGAACTGCAATGGTTGAAGGAGACCAATTAAATTTAGCTTCCGGTGCAGTTCCTCCGGCATTTGAACCGGATCCATGTTCCCAGTTACTACCACCGGCTATTGTCCAGCCTGTAGGAAGCCAGGAATCAAAATACTCTTCAAGGAGCCAGCCACCAACTGTGAAGTCCATTATAAAACTGTTTGTATATGCACCTGTATTTGCAGCTACATCAAGGTCCAGCGTGAAATCTTCTCCAGCAGGTGTAAGATCATCGGCGGTTATGGTAAATACTCCCTCTCCGGTTTGATTCGGAGCAAGATCACCAAAGTCTGCAAATGCAACATCGAGTGTAATATATGGAGATGTCGTACTTATTGTTCCTTCCACACCTTCTGCCAGAACGTCACCATTATTTCGCAAAGTGACAACAATATTTACAGTTTCTCCGGGGTCGATTCTGCCATTGCTATTTCCAGCAGTATCATCAACTTCATAATTCATTAAACCAATGTAAACACCGGAAATCTGTTCTAAGGCACCAATTGCATCCAGGTCAAATCCTGCATCCGGTGCAGTCTGAATGCCATCTCCATCATCTACTATTTTCACAAATTGGGCTTCTACAAGACTGCTTAATGCTATGTCAAATTCTGTAGTTCCGGTGCCTGCTCCCAATGAATACCAGGGTCCATCGATAAATTCTCCGACATAACAAGTATATCCTTCCGGCGAGGTATCTCCCTCAAATATCTCTATATCATTTCCCGGTCCATCCGGGATCGGGTATTGCATATCTACAACTACCCAGCCGTTCTTGCCGATAGAATAATTCCTGTTATCCGGAGCTCCAATAACACCCGGAGTATCACCTTCGTCATCAGTGTTATTATTTGGAATCCGGCTACTGCAAATCCTATAGGCAAACTGACCGTCTTGCGGTGTAAGTTGGAAGTTCGTAGCTGTTGAATTATTGGCAGTAACCGTTACACCTGTAATCGTTTGAGTTTCATAGCCATTTGCCACGATCGTAATATCGTAAGTTCCCGGCAGAACATATTTGTGATAATCACCCACAACGAGGTCTGTATAGTTTGGAAAATAATCGTTAATAAAAACTGCTGCTGTAATTGGATCGCCGGTGTTAATATCAGTTACTATTCCTTCCAAACCGTAACTGGAATATTCTATCATGGCAAGCATTGCCGGAACATTATATTGATAATACATCTGAATTTGTGATGTGGGTGGATGCTTAGCATAAGAAATTTCCATCGACCAACTGATCGCACCGGCAGCACCATAATTTGTATCTTTTGTGCTTCCATTAATTGGATACATTCCCGTGCAGCCCTGTCCATATTGCATGTTTGTGTAACCGGATGTAGATGAATAAACACCAGCCAGTTGAAGTATATGCCCAAAATCGGGACATTGATCGGCACGGTAGCTCCAGGGGCAGGAAATATATTCTGTTCCACTGTGATAGGTAGTATGCACAACGAATTGCCTGCCATAAGTTGCATCACGAAGTGCTTTGGATTCTACCTGAGAAAAGGCACCGCTGCTGCTGCCCCAGCCATCCCACATATAGCCGCCATCTCGATTTAGATCTACACCATTGGCATTTTGACGGCTATCCGCAACACGTCCATCAGGATTAACACAATAATAAATCCATATTTCATGGTTATCTATGAG
>JAUVLE010000162.1 GCA_030595905.1 Candidatus Cloacimonadota bacterium
GAGTATATTCTCATCTTCGAACTGGAATACTTTCTCTCCCAATTCATAGATCGATCTCAACCCTTCCGGAATGTGCGGGGATGTTGATTTTGTTTTAACACCCATATTTAATGTTAAAGAACTTCTATCCTGTTCAAATTCTATCAATTCCACTTCTCGTTTAAGATCAGCGGTTTTTTTCATTTCACTTACCGCTACATCCATACCACCTAAAGCATCGATGAGTCCGCGTTCGAAGGCTTGTTTTCCTGTCCAAACTCTACCCTGCGCAATTTTATGTACATCGTCTATTTCCATACTGCGTCCCCGTGCAACGATAGCAATAAAGCGATCGTAGAAATGTTTAATACCGTCTCTAACCATCTGCTTTTCATCTTCGGTCATGCGGCGGTTGGTTCTGCCAAAATCGGCACGTTCACCTTTTTTTACAGTATCCCAGTTGATAAGTATTTTACTGTATAATCTTTCCAAACATGGGAATATACCCACCACACCTATCGAACCTGTAATGGTAGCCGGCTGGGCAATGATCTTATCTGCCATGGTTGCAATATAATAACCGCCGCTGGCTGCTACTCCGCTCATGGAAATAATGACGGGTTTTTTATTCTTGCCGTTCTTACAAAGTTCCACTTCACGGGCAATTATATCGGAAGCAAGGGCAGATCCGCCGCCGCTGTCAACACGGATTATGATACCCTTTATCTTTTTATCTTCACGCGCTTTTTTAATTAATTCCGCTGTAGTTTCCGAACCGATGGATTTTCCCGATACACCTTTACCGGAATGAATATTGCCGATCGCATAGATCAGGGCAACTTTATCTTTCAGATCTTTATGCCAGTCATAATTAATGGCTTTCTTTTGGTATTTATCCACTATTTTCTTAGCTGCATATTTCTCTTTGATCGCATCTTCCAGCTTATCTTCGAAGATTATTTCATCTATTAACCCGAGATCTTTAGATTCTTCAGCCTTCCAATATGGTCCGTTATCGATTATTTCATCGATAGATTTTGTAAGTTTATCACCTCTGCCCTGCACTATCATTTTTGTCATTTCTTCATAGATGCCTTCCAGCAGGTATTCGTATGTTTCGCGTTCAGCTTCCGTCATATGTTCTTCGGAAAGTATATTTCCCGCTGTTTTGTAATCGTGACTGCGAAAATTAACCACATCAATACCCAGCGTATCCAATAAATTCTTCACATAAGGAACAGAAACTGACAGCCCTTTCAGATCAATCATTCCCAATGGATTCAAGTATATTTCATCTGCTACCGAAGCTGCCAGTGTATAATTAGCACCGGTGATCATCTCATAATAGAAGACAATGTATTTCCCGGAAGTTTTAAAATCCAACAGTGCATTTTTGAGTTCTGTGATCCTGGCAAAACTGGTATAAACATTGCCCGACTTGAAAACCAATCCTGTTACATTATCATCTTCTTTGTATTTTTGTATATCTTCAATGATCTGTGAAAGAGTTTTCTCTTTGCCCATATACACGGTAATCGGACCGAATTTTCTACCCTGTCTTTTTTCGAGAATTTCACCTTTAAGCTCGTAATTGACAAAATAGTTTTTCTCTCTGCCAATAAAAGAGCGATAGGAATTCTCAGAAATATTTATATAGTATTGCCCGTGAGTGAATTCTTTATCTTTATCTGCATCGATTATACTTCCCATGGTAAGATTCTCAAATGTGATCCCAAAATTCGCACCGAAAGTCTCGGACTCCATATCATAGCTGCCACCCAGAAGAATACCATTTAATAGTTCTGTTTGTACACCCACAACCGGTTTCTTCCATTCTCTGCTATCATAATTTATATCGGCAGAGAACGTGATCCTGTCTGAAAATTTCTTACTGAAAAAAAATGGACGAACAGCAACTCCGAGATCATAGGAAGTTTCCGGCTTAAAAACCTTGTTGGCAACCGCTCCCACAGATAAGAAATCATAAGGACGATATAGAAGAGATGTGGAAAAATCTCCTTTCTTAAAAAATTTATTCTTCCAATCCCATCCAAAGCCTGAATACAGGTTTTTAGATAATTCGGATTCCGTGGAAGCAAGAGCAATTTTGTAGTAGTTGTTTTTCCCGTCCTTATTAATAATAAAAGCAGAATTATCAAAATTTAAGAAAACAGAATACCAGTCTTCATAAAATCCGTCATTATCATAATTTCCCAAAAATGCTAATCCGCTTGAATTTCCAAATCCCATCGCTGCAGGATTGATCTTGGGTGCCATGAAACCATCGGTGGCTGCTAAGGAATTAATTGCAGATAAACCGACAACTGATCCGATCAACAATAACAATAAAATGATCTTTTTCATTTTTTCCCTTCCTTTTTCCTTTTATTATTTTTTATGCTATATAAATACAAAGTTGAGCATAAGATTAAAATGATCCAGAATGCTGACACACCATACTTTTTCCCAAGAATCTTGCCAACTTCTGCAGCTTTCTGACCTGCCAGTTCAGAGTCATGCGTTTCAAAACCAACCTTGAAAGCTGCTACCGTAGAAGGTATCATAAAAAAACCAAAATATAAGATAACAAACAAAAGAATGTATTTTACCATTTTTTTTATGACTCTTTTCATTTTTCCTCCTTTTTGTCACCTGTCTGCGTTAAATTACAACACATCAGACTAATCATACACTGACTTTTCTAAAATTAACTTTCAGAAGGTTTTCTATTCCTGAGATTCCCGCTTTCGCGAGAATGACAAAAGTGAGAACTGTCATTCCTCCCGATAAATCGGGAATTGGGAATCTCTTTTAAAGTATTTTTAGTCTGTGTTTGTCTGTGGCTATTTTTTTTCATTTTCCCACTTCCAGGACTATTACTTTTCTGTTAATTTATAAAACTTTATGCTGCCATTACTGGTAGAAGCTGTGATCTTTTTACCACCCTTATTTATCTTTCCAACCAGACTGTCTTTTGAGAATTTGGATGTTGTAACTTCAATTCCGTTAAGATCGATACGAGAATTAGAGGTGGAAACATCGATATTCAGATCAAGAAATGGATCAATAGTTATTTTGATAGAACCGTTGGATGTAGAAAGATATATATCATCCTCTATATTTTCTTCGATTTCAATAGTTATCTTTCCGTTGGAAGTAACAGCTTTTTTAATTTTCGGAGTTCTCACAACTCGAATGGATCCATTTGATGTATAAGCTTCTGCTTTTCCATTCAGATGTACAAATTCGATACCACCATTACTTGAATTAGCAATAAAACTTCCCTTTGAATCAAAAACTTCAATTCTACCGTTACTTGTGTTCAGATTCATTTTACCTTCGCAGTCAATAACAAGGATCTTTCCATTAGATGAATTTATATCGCTTATTTTCACACCTTTAGGGACTTTTATCTCGTATTGTACACTAACTTTGGGGTTCTTTTCAAGAGCTTTTGTTTTTATTGTACAGCCGTCTTTAGCAAGAATTTCTATCTTAATTTTTTCGAACTCTTTTTTAGATTTTCTGGTTTCCAGAATTGCTGAAATATCGATGTGATCTTCTTTCCAACTTTGTATCTTAATCTTTCCGTTCCTGTTATGAACATGGAGTTTGCACCCTTTTTTCGGTTGGAAAGTATCATGAAACTCCTTTCTGATCATATCACCATCTTCATCATCGCTGCCTATATGCACAAAATTACCTGCATAACTATCATCTTTGTCGTTTATGATCTGTTTCATTAATTTTCCAGGATCCTTACTGACAAAAGATATTGAAGTTTTGGCTATTATTTTTACAAACCCACCGAGAAGCTGACCCCAGAATCCTGTAAGATTTTTGCTCTCATCTTCAGTTTCTACGATTATGCCTCTTGAACTTATCTCCACGATTTCATCATTGCTATTAACAAATATTCCTCCCGAACCAATCTCAACTCTATCTGAACCTTTTGAATCTGTTACAATTAAATTTCCACCTGAGAATTCAACCCTTTCACCATCATCACTGTAGATGACTACTTTCTTTGCATTGAACTCGCATTTAGCATCCTCCAACCGGTAAATGTAGTCCTTTGTTTCCGGAAGCCTGAGAGATATTTTTGCATGATCATCGGATGAGATGCGGATCACATTTTTTTCTTTTGTAACCTTTACAACATCCGATTTGGAAAAATCTACCTCTACATCATTCTGGTCATAGAACCCAATATCCTTGATCTTAACGTTCTCGAAGATCAGCTCGATTTTTTCATCTAATGCAATCACCTTCTCGGTAACAGCCATCAGAATGATACTGATCACTATTAAACTAACTACAAAGAATACTTTTTTCATATCTCCTCCTTTATCTCGCCGTATCCGGCAGCTGCCGGAGTAGGCGGACTGTCACAGCGTATCCGGCAGCTGCCGGAGAAGCCGGACTATTTTATTTCCTTATTTTTATATATCCAGGTGGCGCCTGCAAAAAGTGCACCGCTGAATACAATCTGGATCAATGTTTTCCAATTGAAAAGGATCACACCCCAGGCTGACGCAATATGACTTCTGATACCCGTTGGAGCCATATTACTTTCAAGTCCTTCCATTGGATTAAGTTTAACCAATTTGAACAGGTATGTAAGTGGTAACGGAAGATGCCAGTTAAGCATAGCATTCACTATCATAAAGAGAAATTGAATTCCCAGAAGAATGGCAAATCCCTGGAAGAACGCTTTATCTTTGAAGATGGCAGAAAAGAAAAAAGTGATGCTTCCGATGATGAGTCCCGTTTTCATAAATGATATTGAAGACAGAACCATTCCATTTACGGCAGAATAGAAATCGAATTGATGGAAAATCGCCAGAATTATATTAACAACTAGGAAATTGAATAATGCAATGATCAGCATGACTGCCCAGTTGCCGGCAATTCCCATAAGATATTTCGAGCCCGTTCTGAACCAGATGGAAACTGGTTGAGACCTGTGGAATAATTCACAGTTCTTTCTGATATCTTCGTTCAGTGCGCCCTGCGTAAGCATTATTATGAACAGAAGGCTCATTAATCCCGGCAGAGATAGTATTGCCATATTCACGATGTAATTAATTTCCGCTACAGGTGGTCCGGTATCCAGATCGATCATATTGAAATTCATATCACCCTTGAAATAAGCGAATGCAACGCTTAAAAGAATGAAAGCATAAAATCCGGCTGTTATCCAGAATGGAACGAACAGCGATTTTTTATTAATATGCCAGTCTTTGATCATAATTGCTTTTAATTTATTCATTTGAACCTCCCACTTTTTCCATGAACAGATCGGATAAAGATGGTTTGCTTTCTTCTGCATTCTCTATCTTTATCTCACTATCCAGGATAGCACTGACGTGCCCCAGGGTTTTGGTAATTAATTTAGGTTTATGTTTTTCCAGTTCTTCTATCTTATCGGATGGAACCGTAAAGATAGAATATTTTTTCTTTAGTTCTTCAACATTTTCGTAGAGTATCATTTTCCCTTTATCTATAAAGATGATATCCTGCAGTATCTGTTCTACTTCCTCAACCTGGTGTGTAGAAATAATGATCGTTCTGGATTCATCATAAAATTCACCCAGGATCGTATTGAAAAACTCTTTGCGGAACACGATATCCAGCCCGAGGGTTGGTTCATCCAGTAGAAGGATCTTTACATCCAGCGAAAGTGTAATTAGAAGATACAGCTTGGTTTTCATTCCCTTTGATAGAGTCGCAACTTTCTGGTTGAGTGGAAGATCACTCCCGGCAAGAAGCTTCTGAGCTTTCCCTGCATTCCAGGACTGATTCAATGAAGCTACATAATCCATTGTCTGCCGTACGGTGAGTCTGTCATCCAGACTGCTTACATCCGGAATGAAGGCAATATGCTCATGGATCGATTCTTTATGGCTTTTTATGGTCTCTCCCAGAATTGTTATCTCACCTTGATGCTTCAAGAAACCAAGAAGACATCTCATGAATGTAGATTTACCAGCTCCGTTCTTTCCCAGAAGACCGATGATCCTTCCTTGCGGAATGTTTAACGTAATTTCATCCAGGGCTTTCAGTTTGCCGTAATATTTGGTCAGGTTTTTCACTTCGGCGATATTCATTATTTTCCTCCTTCCTCATAAATAGAATCAAGAATATTGATTAATTCTGTTTTGGTTATTCCTAATGATCTGCTTTTCATAATAACCTTCTTTAAATCTGAATTCCTGAATTCGTTGTCTTTTTTCTTTTTCAGTTTTTTTTGTGCTCCCTTTTCCACGAACATCCCGATCCCTCTTTTTTTATACAGGATGCCTTCACTAAGAAGTTCGCTGACTGCATTGGAAATCGTTTGAGGATTAAGCCTGTATTGCTGCGCCAGTTCCCGGATAGAAGGTACTTTATCTTCTTCCCGGATCGTGTTAGTGAGAATAGCATTTTCAATTTCTTCTTTTATTTGAAGATAGATTGGAATACCTTCATTAAACTTCATCCAACCTCCTTTACTGCTTTGGTGTCTGGGTCAACTGGTACACCAGAGGTATATGTGTCAAGTATTTTTTTCTTATCGGTTCGAATTTATAAATTGCACAGAAACTAACTGTGTGAAAATAATGAAGATAGGATGATGATTATTTTTTCAGCAATTCAATGATAATTTTATTAGAAGCTTTTCCCCCACCGTAAAGGTCTATGTTATAATTAGGATTTATATTTTTTATTTTTTTATAT
>JAUVLE010000315.1 GCA_030595905.1 Candidatus Cloacimonadota bacterium
TCCTATTATAAATTGAAGCAAGTCTATTGGTGCGTGAAGTTCTATCTTTTCCCAACCGTTTCTCGTAAAGTCCATTTCTGCCAGCCCACAATCTATCGAACATCGGCTGCATCGCAGCACTCACATTCGCTTTAGCCATTCTATCCAGCATCTCATCGGAAGTTAATTCATTATGTATTATTATATGTTTCAGATCTTTTGGATCTTCTATTTGAACTGTTTCGTAACAATTTAGAATTTGAGAGATAGCAGCATCTCCAATGCAATGAACAGCGACCTGCAAATTATTTTTATGAGCTTTTCGTATAAAATTTTTCCAGAAATCATCAGAGCGATATAAAATTCCGGATGTTTCCGGTTTATCTGAATATGGTTCTAATAACGCTGCGGTATATGAACCGAGAGAACCATCTGCGAGAATACAACCGCCAATTCTACGAGAACCAATTTCCAATGCAACATCAACGTTTGTAATCTGAGGATAAAGAATAAATTCGATTGGAAATAAATGTAAATTCTCTTTGATCAGTTTGTAATGCTTGATATCAGAATAGGCATCACCGATCATTGTGTGAACCACAGTATGACCGTTTTGCAGAGCAATATTTGCAGCTTGCTGATAGGTTTGAATTATTGCATCGTCAGTTAAGTTCCTATGAAACCAATTTGATGCTTTCCCATTTGCTCGTTTAAATAAATAGCCATTGAAATCTGAAGGAAGCGGATTTTCCCAATCTATCATTTTAGCAGCTTTTGAATTTATTACACAGGCATGTCCATCAACCCGTCTTAAAATTAGAGGAGTATCCGGGAAAATTTTATCAAGCTCTCTAATAGTTGGGAATTTTTTTTCTTTTATATTGTTCTCATCAAAATGAAATGCAAATATCTTTCCGCTAATCGGTTTTGTTTGTGAAAGTATTTCAAAAACTTGATCAAGATTTTCAGCATTTTCCAGATTCGCGCTTAAACTGTATAAACCGCCTTCAAATGAATGAGTATGAGTATCGATGAATCCGGGATAAACAAAATTGTTGTGGAGATCGATCTTCTCAACATTATTTATTTCAGGAGTTTGAATATAAGTCTCTTTTATGTATTCATCATCATTCACCAATACAGCAGAAACAACATCACCTTCTTTCTTTATTGTATGAAACTGCGCATTATAAAATAATTTCATAAATATCCTTAAGACTAAAGATTTTAATTAACAACGAACCTGTCTTTGTCCCGAAAGCGTTCGGGACTACGCCAAGGTAGGCAAGAACGAACAAAAACCAAAAATATAGTGGCAAATCAGCGATCTGCCTTTTCAAAAAACCTTACGGATGGATAAAATCCTCCGTAATGGTAGAGATTATTTGCTAACCATTTGTTAGCTGAAAGAATTCCAGTATCGTTTTCAACAAGTTGAAAAGCCGATTCATTATTGCGAAGGTTTCGTTACTCAACCATTAGATAAGCAAGAGAATTCCAGCATCGTTTGCTTCTCAAGCCGATGCATAATTCGCAAGGTTAACACACATAACTAATCCTCCCTGAAAAAGTTTCTTTCAAGGTTTCTTTCTTTTGACTCTTTCAGGGTTAAGAAACAATAACCATCATTGTAGTGATAGCTCAATGTGTTATCACTTTTGTTTTCAACCAACTCTGAAAGTGTTAATATGAATGAATTTATGAGAGAAACATTTTCAGAGTTTTATATCTTTTTTCAAAAAATCAATACCGGTATTTTGCTGTGCTCGTTTTATCAGTTCAGCACTAATTCTGTTATGATCATTAATGAGTTTTTTCAGATCAATGTTTGCTTTCCCGTTTTTGATGCGGATATTTCCGTTGATGATCAGGTAATCTATAGGTCGCATACGCTGGGTGAAGACGAGTGCTGCCGGCGGATCGGAAAGAGAACCGGCGTATTCCAAAGACCTGAGTGAGAACAATGCAATATCTGCCTGCTTCCCAACCGATAATTCTCCGATGTCATCTCTTCCGAGAGCTGCTGCGCCTCCACGAGTTGCAATGCGAAGAACTTCTCGTGCTGTTAACCAAAATTCAGGTTTTCGCAAACGACTGAGCAGCATTGCCTGGCGGATTTCCGAAAGCATGTTGCTGGAATCGTTAGAAGCTGAACCATCCACACCCAAACTTACAGCCACTCCTGCTTTCAGCATCTCTTTAATTCTGGCAATTCCTGAACCAAGACGCATATTGGAAGAGGGACAGTGAGAAATTCCCATTCCGCATTTCCCCATTTTTTCTATCTCTTCATCCGAAAGATGAACAGCATGAGCTACCCAAGCATTTCCGCTGATCCAACCCAGCGATTCCAAATATTCTGCAGGTCGCATACCAAATTTTTCAATGCAGAAATTTTCTTCATCAATTGTTT
>JAUVLE010000182.1 GCA_030595905.1 Candidatus Cloacimonadota bacterium
TTTAAAATCCTATATTAGAAAAAATTGGATAATTTTATTTGAATGATTATTGTTTTTTACATCTTACATTTTTAAGATAATTATAAAGTAAAAAATAAATTCTTTGACAATAAAATGTAATATTAAAAATTAAGATTATAATATAGAGAGTTAAAAGTACAAGAAATTTTCAAGGGGGTATTATGAAATTTTTTAAATTATTAATTGTAGCTTTTTTGTTGTTGGGTTTGTTTGCTGCTTGCGGTCAGAAAGCAGAAGTAAAAGAAGAAGCTCCTGAAGTTGAAGGACCTGCAGAAGACGTTGTTGATACTTTAGCAACAGAAGAAGTAATCGAACAACCTGCAGAAGAAGTTACTGAGTAACCAGAGTTTCATTGAAATAAAGCCTGTTGAAATCAACAGGCTTTTTTCTTTTTCGGAAAAATTTTATTAAAACTGCTTTGCGATCTCGCAGCCTAACCTTACGTTATTTTCGACTAATTTTATATTTGCTTCGAGGGATCTTCCGTTAGATATTTTTACTATTTCGGAAAGCAGGAACGGGGTCAGTTCCTTTCCTGTTATATTCATTTTTGTTGATCTTTCGAGAGCTTTTTCGATCCAGTCATTCATTATTTCAAATTTTATTTCATATTTTTTTGGAATCGGGTTAGCTATCAGCATTCCGCAATTTATACCAAGTTCACGATTTATACAAAATATTTTTTTGATCATTTCTACCGAATCAATTGTTTCGATATTGATGTTTGAACTCGCAGAATAAAATGCAGGGAAATTATCCGTCCTGAAACCATAAACCGGCACACCAAAAGTTTCGAGAACTTCGAGTGTTTTGTGCAGGTCAAGAATTGCTTTTGCACCGGCAGATACAACTATCACAGGGTTCCCGGATAGTTCTTTCAGGTCGGTTGAAATATCAAAAGTTTCTTCTGCAAACCTGTGAACTCCACCAATCCCACCGGTTGCAAAGACTTTTATTCCTGCCAGATTTGCAGCTATCATCGTGGCAGCAACGGTGGTTGCACCTGCTTTTCTATTGGATAAAATCCTGCCAATATCTCTTGAAGATACTTTTTCTACTCTGTCTTTTGCCAACGATTCTATTTCAGAGTCACTTAAACCGATCTTTATTTTACCATTCATCAGGCAGATAGTTGCTGGTTCTACTCCCTTCTCACGAGCGATCTTCTCCAGATGTTTTGCCACTTCAATATTTTGTGGATATGGCATTCCATGCGATATTATTGTAGATTCAAGAGCAATTACAGGTTTATTGTTATCTAAAGCTTCTGCAACCGGTTTTGAAACTTCCAGGTATTTATTCATCGATCCTGCCTGAATTTATTCACTCTGAATAACTTCGATCTTAAGCTTTTTCACACCAGCAGGAATGAGGTCTATCTCTTTAGCGGCAGCATAAGAAAGGTCGAGTTGACGTCCTTTTACAAACGGACCCCTGTCGTTCACGCGGACAACAACAGACTTTCCATTATCTTCATTCGTCACTCGCAAGATAGTTCCAAAAGGAAGCGTTTTATGAGCACATGTAAATTTGTTCATATCAAAAACTTCACCATTTGCAGTCTGACGACCATGAAATTTCTTCCCATAATAAGAGCAGACAAAATAAAGAACATCATCTTTCTTAACTTTTGTTTTATATGTTTGTTCGCCGCTGTTGAATTTCTTATGTTGTTTCTTTTTGGAAACTCCGTTCGTCTGGTAAAGAGAACCGGTTGAACAACCAGCAAGAAAGACAATTAAAATTACGATCAAATAACTCTTCAAAACAACCTCCATCATCTTGAAAACGCTTTCAAAAATGCTGAGGAACTCTATTTTGTCCATTTATTTTTCCAGTTGACAGAAATATTATTCAAGAGAATTTAACTTCAAGAAAATATAAAAAAGGATTTAGATGAGAAACACAATTATTGATTATTTTATCTCTCTTGTTAAGATCGACAGTGAATCCGGAGAAGAAAAAACTATTGCACAGAAATTGGAACAAGACTTTAAAGAACTCGGGGCAGAGACAAGATTTGATAATGCAAACAACAAAACAGGTGGGAATATCGGGAATTTCTATGCTTACTTCAAAGGGGATATAGATAAAGAACCTATCCTCTTTTGTGCTCATATGGATACCGTGACTCCCGGAAAAAATATCAAACCAGAGATTTTAGAAGACCGCATCACATCTGACGGAACAACCGTTCTGGGTGCTGATGATAAATCCGGTATTGCTCAGATATACTGTGCCATAAAAGAACTAAAAGATAGTAACGAAGACCATGCTCCAATCGAAGTTCTATTCACTATTTCAGAAGAGGTCGGTCTTTTGGGTGCAAAAAACCTGGATTACTCGATGATCAGATCCGGGAAGGGTTATGCTCTGGATACTCACGGCATCGGTGAGATAGTGCTTGGTGCTCCTTCTCAGAACAGCATGAAATACATCATTCACGGAAAAGAATCACATGCAGGTTCCGAGCCGGAACACGGCATCAATGCGATCCGAATTGCTTCGGAAGCAATTGCCATAATGCCAATGGGAAGAATAGATGCAGAAACCACCTGCAATGTCGGGATCATCGAGGGTGGAAAAGCCACCAATATCATTCCGAATATGGTTACCATTAGAGCTGAAGCAAGAAGCCATGACAAAGAAAAACTGGAGAAAGTTACAGATCAGATCACGCAAGCTCTTACGAAAACAGCAGAAAAATATAAGCTGAAAGATTTCCAGGCAAAAGTTGATGTCGAGATCAAAGAAGAATACAGTAGCTTCAAATTGAATGATGATGATGAGCTCGTTCTACTGGCAAAAAAAGCTTCAGAGAATGTCGGGCTGACCTTTAATGCTTCTGTTGGCGGCGGCGGCAGTGATGCTAATATCTTTAACAGGAAAGGAATAAAAATGTGCATCGCCGGAACGGGAATGAGTAAAGTTCACACAGTTGACGAATATATCCTGATATCCGACCTTGAAAATGGAGCAAAATGGGTTAAGGAAATTATCAGGGAACATTCAGGGAATTAAAATATGATTAAAATTGCAATTATCGGTTACGGTCAAATGGGAAAACTGATAGAGAAGCTTGCACCGGAAAACGGATGTGAAGTGGTCTCTATCATAGACCCGCTGCTCGACACCCGGATATCCAGTGAAACACTATCCAATGCAGATGTCTGCCTGGAATTCACGAATCCGGAAAATGCTGTAGAGAACATAAGAAAAATCGCTGGATCTGGAAAGAACATTGTAACCGGAACCACAGGCTGGTTCGACAAATTAGATGAAGTAAAAGAACTTGTTAAAGAAAAAAAGATCGGGTTTGTTTATGGAGCGAATTTTTCGTTGGGAATGAACCTGTTCTTTAAAATAGTCAATTCCACATCAGAACTAATAGGCAAGATAAAAGAATACGATCCATACGGGATGGAAATGCATCATAATAAAAAGAAAGACAGCCCTTCCGGCACAGCAAAGATCCTTTCCGAAATCGTTCTGAAAAATACAGAGAACAAGGATACTGTCCAATTCGACAGATTGAACAGAAAGATAAAAGATAACGAATTTCATTTTGCCAGTCTGCGGGCAGGCAGCATACCCGGAACTCATATTATCGGATTCGATTCCAATGCAGATACGATCGAACTGGTTCATAGTGCAAGAAACCGAAATGGACTTGCATTGGGTGCTATTAAATCTGCAAAATGGATAGCGGGCAAAAAGGGTTTTTATAATTTCAGTGAAGTATTTACCGAAATGATCCGGGTTTAAGCTATGATCCTGAATTTTTTTAAAATGCACACTCAAGGAAATGATTACATCTATTTCGACTTTCTGAATGAAAAATTCCCGGAGATCGATATTGCCGGATTCTCGAAAAAGATATGCAATCGTCATTTCGGTGTGGGAGCAGACGGGATAGTTCTTATTCTTAGCGATAAAGATAGCGATGCTTTTATGAGGATCTTCAATTCCGACGGATCGGAAGGGAAAATGTGCGGCTCTGCACTGATGGCTGTAACTTCATATTTAGCGGGAAAAACAGGCAAAACAAAATTAAGCATTAACACAATATCCGGCATTAAAACAGGGATAATGAAAAAGTCTGGAAACGTCAGGATCAACCTGGGGTCTCCTGAGTTTATTTCCAAAAAAAAGTTTGAAGTCGAGAATTTCAATGGCTGTCTTATATCTGTGGGAAACAAACATTTCGTTACTTTTATCGAGAAACTTTCAGCAGATATTGCGGTAAAACACGGTCCGATCATAGAAGCTCATCCTGGTTTAGTTGATGATATAAATATTGAATTCGTAAAAATCCTTTCCAAAAACTCTGTGGAAATAAAGATATGGGAACATGGAAGCGGAGAAACTATGGCATGTGGAACAGGCGCATGTGCTGTAGCTTTTGCAGGAATCGAGTCAGGATTGCTTTCCAATCCAGTCGAAGTAAAATTACCCGGCGGAAAGGTTCGTGTCGATTATGATGGAACCGATATTTTTCTCACAGGGGAAGTAACTTATGTTTTCTCCGGAAGTTACAAAATATGAAAAAGATAGTTATTCTCTTTATTATACTTATTCTTTTTGTCTCTCTTTCTGCAGAAAGTAAATGGTTTGGGAAAGATAAAATTATGCATCTTTCATCGAGTGCTTTTCTTACCTGTTGGAGTTATGGAATAAGCAATGATATATTAGATCGATCCAGAGATGACAGTATTATTTTTGCAGTTAGTTTTACTGCTGCTCTCGGTACCGGAAAAGAATATAATGATAAAAAAAGTAAAAAAACCTGCTGGAACTGGAAGGATATTGTTTATAATATCGCAGGAATATCTCTGGGTATGATCATAATAAACAACACGAGGTGAATATGGAAAATTTTGAGCAGAACAATAGCATTGGAAAATATCTGCAATCTATACGAAAAGAAAAAAAAATTACATTAGAACAGATATCCAAAATAACAAAGATCAAAATAAGATTTCTTACAGATATCGAGAATGATGTATTTGATAATTTTGGAGGAATTGGATATGCCAAAGTGAACATAATTAGCTATACAAGAGCAATTGGTGCAGATGAACAGAAAATATTGGATATGTTCAAAACAAGTTTTGGAGTAGAAATAAAACGTATTTCATCAGATAAATCTATCCAACCCAAAAAATTGATCATCCCGACGAATTTCTTCTCGTTCCTGTTATTATTGATAGTTATTGCTGTTTTAACTTTTTTTGTGATAACACTTTATAAAAACGAAGTAATAAGCTGGCCCCCTTTCCAGAAGATCGATATCAAAACCGAGGTGAAACCCTCTATAACGAAACCGGATACAACTTCAAAACTTGAAAAAATCCACAAATCGATGGAAGAATCGAAAGAAACTGAAACCAGCCTGGATAAAAAAGCCCTGGAAGATACAACAGATTACCTCGATGAAATGATATTTAAAAATAAAAAAAGTCCCTTTAATTACGATGATTGACAGCCTTTTGATCAAGAGGATTTTTATATTAAATCGTTTCTTATATCCAGCAATGTATCTCCAAAGTTTTTAAATAAAATAGAATAAAATATGAGTTTACTCCAAAAAGGTTATTTAATGAATTATTATGAAAATGTTTTAGAAATTTCTGAAACCGTTGAAACGGTTAAAGTAGCTATCTTCATATTAACCACCAACTTAAGTTGGTGGCTAATGAGATAGGAAAATTTTAACAAGCTGTTTTACTCGTCTGGGCGCCGTAGGCTGAACGGTTTGTTATTACTCCAAGACAACTTTTTAGAATATGCTAATATAGAA
>JAUVLE010000055.1 GCA_030595905.1 Candidatus Cloacimonadota bacterium
ATTCATAAGTATTTATAGCTATTTTTAGTCAAGCTTTAAATGCTGTTTTTCGCAATTTCATTACCCAAAATAAAACATAAGTTTTACTCATATTGTTAATAATATTTTAGCCTTGTTTCGACTTTTCACACAGCCTCTTTACGGCTGGGAATAAAATGATAAAAAATCTTCGTACAGATCTAAATCTGGTCCTCGAATTAATCGTGGATTGAGGGAACTTCTGAAATTCGGGTTAGGTTGAATAACGGCGTGAACGCCGTGGTGTTGCGTTGTTTGTTTTCAAAATTCCTATGCGTGAACGCATAGGCTATTTATAAAATTAATTTCAATAGCCCAGTCGTTTACGGCTGGGAATAGATGAAGCCTGATCAATAACCAGTTCTCTTACCATAAATATTCTATTACTATCCAGGATCAATTCCGGGTCGATGCGTTTACCATTCCAGCTAATTCCCCAGTGCAGATGATTTCCCGTTGAGCGTCCGGTAGAGCCCACTTCACCGATCTTATCACCGCAGATGACATAATCTCCCTTTTCCACACAAATAGTACTCATGTGGATGTAAATGGAACTGAGACCAAAACCGTGATCTATCAGCACGAACTTGCCATTGTAAAAATAATCTCCGGTAAGTGCAACTGTTCCCGTACTCATCGCTTTTATCTCTGTTCCTACCGGTGCTGCAATATCCAGTCCATTGTGTGGTGAAACGGGAATGCCGTTCAATATTCTGTTACTGCCGAAAATACCGGTTACTTTTCCATTTTCAACTGGAATCGTGAAATCTTTAAAATAGATATTATTATTTTCATAGATCTTTTTACGAGTTTCTTTCAGAGTATCAGATTCACATTCGATCCTGTTGATCAAGTTTATATCTTCCGGTTTTTCTATGAACTTTTTTGGAATAGTATCGATTATTTGAGTGTCATATTCCTGTTTAATGATAAAGAATTTAACGGATTCCATTTCACCGTTTTCCAAAACTACCGTGATGATGTGGTTCTGTTTTTCATCTCTGTCGAAAGCGATCAGGAATTTATTTTCCGAGATAGGAATTTCGTTGTAATTAAAAAAAACTTTTTTCACAGTATCGTGAACTCTTCCTACTAAAATTCCACCTTGAATCGGGTTCCCGCGTAATTCAAAAAGTTCAATTCCGGCTATTTGAATAGAAAGAATAAATGTAAAAAGAGTGAAAAGATATTTCATTTAGATGAAAAATATTATAATTTGATTCTTTCAAAAGTATCGGTTTCTATCCAGCCGCCCAGTCCGTTTGAAAGTTTGATAAGGCACCAGCCGCTTTCTTCTCTTTCTATATGGAATATCATTCCTTCGTGGATAGTGAAAACTCTCGTGAAATCTTCGCTTGGTCCGCTGAAACCGATAGCGCTCGCAGACAGTAGTACAGCTTCATCTTCATTGTGATATTCTTTCCATTTAAGGAAACATAAAATTAAAAACAGTAGAAGGAAAACGGTTAGAACCACCGTAATGAACGCAGGCACTGTCTTTTCCCTGTTATGGTATCGGATTATCATCAGGACAATTAATAAAATTATCATACTGAATAATATTATCGAGATCAATGCCAGCAGATTGATAGAGAGAGTTTCGAATGCTTTTTCCCAGAAAGACTTGATCACATCCTCCGATCCGGTTTCCTGTTTGTCTTTTGTAAACGTGAGAGCATATTTCAGGTTGCGTCGTGCTGCTTCGTGGTTCGATCTTACCTTGAGAGCTTTCTTGAAATATAGGATCGACCTTCCAACCTCATTCAAACGAAAATAACAGTTCCCGATATTATAAAAAAGATCAGCACTAATGATTCCTTCGTTCTCGATACTCTTGAACCTGTCGAGAGATTTCGAGTAATCTTTTTCTTCAAAAGAAATTACCGCATCCTCGAATACATCATCTATCTGGGTATTGGCAAATATGCCGGAAGTTATCATCGAACATATCAGTATCAGAATTATATTTTTCATTTTATCCTCGATCTAAATCTTCAATTTTAAAATATCCGTAACAATATTCCGAAGTAGTTTATGATCATTTATAATATTTTCTTTGGAAAACCCGCCCGGCATAAACCGAGCCTGGTTGCATTTCTCAAAAAGTTCTTTTATATTTTGTACGATGCTGTCTGGAAAATTCCTTTTTTCAATTTCGGAAAAAAGCTGTTCTGTAGAGCTTCCACGGGCTATCTTCAGTTTATCTGCCAGGAAACTGCCAAGCCCTATCTGTGCTGCTGTATAAAACTCAAGATTAGATTCATCAACGTTCTGCGAAGCTTGTTTTAAATATTTTTTAAGGATCTTATTTGCTTTTTTTTGACGAAGATAATCTATATTGCCTGCCAGTTTTCTCTGCTCGTTCGAATATACCAGTGAGATGGGAATAAGAAGAAAAATAATGAACCAGATGAACCAGTAAACGAACGAATTTAGAAAAATAAGATTATTCTTTAGATCAGTTTTTTTTATAATGAATCCTATATCGCTTCCTTCCATTGTCACTGTGGATTGTGCTGTACTGCTGGGAATGTAGATCCCGTCACCTTCCTGGATATCGAGTTCATAAGAACGACTGCTTTTTGTAACATATCTTTTTTCTGATGTATCGAAATATGTGAAATCTATCGAAGGAATTGAGAAAGCTCCCTTTTCCTGGGCAATAACGAGATATTTTATCGACTTTGTTCCTGATATTTTATTCTTATTGATTTTTGTAGATATCTCCGGGTCGAGGAACCTGAGGTGCTTGATATCCGGCAGCGTTGGAATATCGAACTGTTTCAGATTGCCGGAACCTGAGATTTTTAATGTATATGTAAAAGAGTCTCCTACTTTAAGTTCGGTTTTATTTATAGAGCTTGATATTTTAAATTTTCCTACAGCTCCGCTAAAATTCATCGGTTTGTTCTCTTCCGGAATTTCTTTAACGTTTATAGTTACGGGTTTGCTTTTTATTGGATATCGTTTTGAAGAACCAAAATCGAAGAAACTGCGCGATTGCGTTCTGATATCGACTTGTAATTCCAAAGGCGGGATCGATAGTTTACCTGAAGTTGTGGGAAACAAAGTAATAGTTCGCATCAACATCACATTATATATCATACCGTTATATTTCTCTGTGGAAAAATTAATATTTTCCGGTATGAAAACATCTTCTTTCCAGAATCCTTTGAAGTTAGGTTCGGAGCCAAAAGAGAGATTCACTACTTCATATCGAGTGTACAGGATATAATTAACAGTTACCGGTTCTTCTTTAAAAACGTTTTTTTTATCCACCTTGGTAATAACAAAAAGATTTTCGGAAAGATCGGAAGAATTTTGTGTTTTGTTTGAACCGAGCTTTCTGGAAGTTGGCGGAGCTGGTTCCGTGCTTCCTGCTATCACTTTTAAATGAATTGGATCGGTAGTAATGACTTGCTTTTTGTATGTTATCGAAATTGGGGGGATGATGAAATTTCCTGTTTTTTGAGGTTGTAATGTGTACGTATAACTTTTTGTGACCTCGGAGGTCATCTTTCCATTGATGATGGAATAAGAAGAAGAAGATGATGACGAACTTCCAAGGTTTTTAAAATTCTTGATTTCCGGTAGTGCAGGCGTTTTCACATCATTTGCGTTTTCTCCGGAAATTTCGATCGTCAGCTTCAGGTAATCCTGGATCCCGATCTTAGATTTATCTACATAAGCATCTATCTTGATTTCCTGCGCAAACAAAAACTGCGCAGTGATCGATAACAATACTAAAAAAAACAATTTCTTCATTTAATCCTCTCTGCTATCAGGGCATTCTGGAAGATCAGCCACTGACTTTTACAGATCAACACCTATTTTATTTCTTTAGCCACAGAGACGCAGAGAACACAGAGTTCATAGAATTTTTGTAAAGAAATTTGTAAAAAATGTTCACTTTGTTCTGTCCTCTTTCTGCTTTTCTTGACCCGTGAAATTTATTTGCTATTTCACTGGGTTGCTTTTACCTTTATCCTTTTACCTTTATCCTTTTATCTTTCTCAAAGCTGAGCTTTGAGTTACTTTACCAATATTTTCCACGTTTTGCTT
Source organism: Candidatus Cloacimonadota bacterium (assembly GCA_030595905.1). Classification (GTDB taxonomy): domain Bacteria; phylum Cloacimonadota; class Cloacimonadia; order Cloacimonadales; family TCS61; genus JACNIV01. Next base: position 4,081 of record JAUVLE010000055.1, read on the forward strand.
TATTCACGTTCATCTTTTCTTTTTCTTTTTTCATTTCTTCTTTTTCTTTTTGCAGGAGTGCTTTCAGTATTTTTTCTGCTTCTTCTTTCTTCTGATCTTTCTTTTGTTCTTCCTGCTTTTGTTGTTTCTGTTTCTTTTGTTCCTGATCATCTTGTTTCTGTTGTTGATCTTGCTGCTTTTTATCCTGATCTTGTTCCTGCTGCTGTTGGTCTTTTTTTTCTTTTTTCTTATCCTGATCGTCATCACCCTGTTGCTGTTGCTGCTGCTGGTTCTGTTGACGCTGAAGTAATCTGGCAGCTAATTCGTAATTATATCTTGCATCCGTATTCTGCGGATCCTCGATGAGAGCATCACGATAATTTTTTATTGCATTTTTGTAATCTTTCTGCTGGAATTTCACATTTCCCAGGTTCTGGAATGCTTTTGATCTTTCCTTGAAATTTTTCTCTCTTAATGAGAAATTGTAGGAATTCTCCGCTTCTTCCAATTTGCCATTTTTGTATTGTGAATTTCCCTGGTTGAAATGAAGTCGTGGATCGTCCGGATAATTAATCGAGTTTTCACTGTATTCCTTTTCGGAATTTTCAAATTCTTCATTTTTATAATATTTTGTTCCCTTTAAATTCTTAAGTACTTTATCATATGTGAGCACCTTAGGGTATAATGGGTATGAAGATACAAAAAGCAAGATCAGAAATATAAATATCTTTCTTTTATTCATTATAGCACTCTTTTAAATTTTGTTTTCTTTTTATACAGGATTGCAGATTCTATCAGAAGCAGGATGATAGAAACGATCACAAAATATTTATATTGCTCTTTGTAGCGAACAAATTCTCTGGAATCGAATTTCTTCTTTTCGATAGTGTTGATGTTTTTCATTATTTCGAAAATCTCAGATTGCTGTGGTGTGATAGGGAAGAAGCGTCCGTTCCCTAATTTTGCAATTTGGGTCAATGTGGATATATCTAATTTTGTTAAAATAATGTTTCCTTTATCATCTTTTGCATAGACCACATCTCCTGTTCTATCTCTTACCGGAATTGTGCTGCCTTCCGGAGAACCAACGCCCAGTGTGTAGATTATAGCGTTCTTTTTGGAAGCTTCTTCTGCTATCTTAACGGCATTAGCTTCCAGGTCTTCTCCATCGCTTACCACGATGATCACTTTATGTTTTTCTTCTTCACCAAAAAGTTCCAGTGCTTTTGAAATAGCACCACCGATGTCTGTTCCGTATGAAGGAACCGTTTCCGTATCGAGCAGGTTCAAAAAAAGTTTTGCAGCACCATAATCGTTAGTGGGAGGACATTGCACAAAGCTTTTACCGGCAAAAGCAATAATGGCTATCCTGTCACCTTTGAGCTGATCTATAAAAAGGGATATCTGGTCTTTTGCTCTGTCTATCCTGCTGGGTTTGATATCCCCGGCGTCCATACTTTTAGAAACATCGATGCAGACAACTATATCGATCCCCTCTTTTTTTACGATCTGCACTTCTTTATTCCACTGCGGTCGTGCAATTGCAATGATCAGGAAAAATATTGCAAAAACAAAGATCACATTTTTCAGAGACCAATGGAAGGTGGAAAATTGCTGCATGTAATATTCGTAGAATCTACTTTCGGCAAATTTTTCAAAGTTCTTTTTCCGCCTGTGATTTGCAATCCCGAGATATATCAGGAAGATCGGTATCAACAGCAGAAAAAATAATAAATACGGATTAGCCCAGTGCATAAATTATCCTCAAGGAATTTCCTTTCTTATTATTATCCTGAAAATAAATTCTAACAATAAAAGAACAAAAGCTGCAAGCAGGTATCTCCAGAATAATTCCTGATAAACGTAATAATCATCTATTTTAATCTCGGTTTTTTCCATTTCATCGATATGTCTCATTATTGCAGATAATTCATCTGTATTTGTAGCCAGACGGGCGTGCTTAGTTCCTGTGATCTCTGCTATCTTATCGAGTGATTCCATATCTATATCGATCTTAACTTTTTGATATCTTACACCAAATGCGGTTTTTATGGGAAAATCTACCAACCCTTTTCTACCGACTCCTACCGGATAAACTTTAACTTCAAATGCTGAAGCAAGACCAGCAGCATCGAATGGTTCGATCTCTCCGGAATTATTTCTTCCGTCGGTTATCAGGATGATAACTTTTGATTTTGCTTCTGAATCTTTGAGCCGGGCAACGGCGGTGGCAAGTCCCATCCCGATAGCAGTTCCGCTGGCTTCTTCATTGATCTTCACATTCTGCATTATAGACATAAGAATATTATAATCGAGGGTAAGCGGACATTGAGTGTAGGCATTTTCGGAAAAAACGATGAGACCGATCCGATCATTTCTACGTTTTTCAATGAAATCTATTGCAACTTTTTTTGCAGCTTCCAACCTGTTGGTCGGCTTGAAATCGACTGCCTTCATACTACCGCTTACATCTATTGCAAGCATAATATCGATGCCTTTTCCGGTGATCTGTTGTTTTTTATGAGCTATTCTTGGTCGAGCCAGAGAAATGATCAACAGCAAAAGGACAAGAACCCTTAGAATTATTGGAATGAACCTGAGGAAACTGCTCCTGCCTGCAACATTCCGGATAAGATCGATACGGCTGTGAATAAGTCGCACTTTCTTTTTATTTTTTATGAATATCTCGTAAGCAATATAAGGAAGGATTATCAGTAATCCCCAGAACCAATCAGGATAGACGAACTCAAGCATTGCTTTCCTCCACCTGGTGATCGTCTGTTTTTTCAAGGTTTTCCTGCTTGTTTTCAAACGATCTTAAATATTCTTCCAACCATTTTAATGCAGATTCAGATTCTTTTAATTTCGGAATGAACCTGGCAAATTTGATCTTATCTGCAAAGGTCAGGAAATCAAGTATTTTTGATTTTTGCTTGAAATCTTCAATTTGAAAATGCTGTCTTATCTCGCTTGTAGTCATTTCTACAGCATTTATTTTATAGAATAATTCTATAAAGAAACGCAGGATATATGAAATCTGGAAATAAAATATCAGGAAATCGCCTTTTTCCAACAGCTTGTCTTTTTTCAGGAGTTCCAGCATTTCAAGAGCGATAATATATGGCGGTCTTTCATCGATGATAACAGGTTCAGAGCCGGAAATATTTCTTTTCTTCAATAATTTCATAAGATATTTAATTATCAGGATGAGCAGGCAGATTGCAACTAACGGGAAGAAATAATCCCAGAAGCCAAGATCGATCTGCAAAGGTTCGGCAATATCTTTTATCGATTGTGTGCTGTCACTTATGATGGATTCAATATTGAGCTGGAATTCATTTGTTTTCAGGAAAACCAGGCTGTCCTCACTTTTTACTGCAAATTCAAGTTCAGGAAAAGTGAATTCTCCCGTATCGAACGGTTGAAATGTTAAATCCAGTTTCGTTGTTTTTTTATCTTCATAAATTTCTTCGGATTGAATTATTTCATCTTTCAAGATAAAAATATCGAGTGTGTCGATCTGTGGAGAAAATATACTGTCTGCTTCATTTGCGGTTATTTCTACCAGGATATGAAATGGTGTTCCGATAAAAAGTTTGGATGGTTTCTGAATATTGTATTCCAGGGATTGCGAAAAGCACAATACGGGCAGGAACAACAAGATTACTGATCTGATAATATTTCTTTTCATTTTATAATTTCGCATTTTTTTCACAAACGAGACGTTTGTTATCTGTGATTTTTCATTCTTATTCTAAATTTGAAGAATTTCATTAATTCAGGAACATAAGGTTTATCTGTGTAAAGGGTAACGAGATCGACCTTTATTTTGCGGAAATTTTCTATGATCTCATTTTCCTGTTTTTGCACGGCTGCATTATATTTCTTTCTTATGGTTTTGCTGGAAGAGTTTAGTGTAAATGTAGTGTTGGTTTCGGGGTCTATCAGGTGCAGCAGCCCGGCATCCGGAATTTCCAGTTCTGCTCTATCCATTATCCGCAGAGCAATAACATCGTGTTTCTTTGCCAGCAGCTTCAGGCTGTCCTGATAATCGTTATCTAAAAAATCTGAAATTACAAAAATGATGCTTCGTTTTTTAATGAGCCGATAGATGTATTCAACTGCGGTTTTAATATCTGTTTTTACATTTTTTGGTTCAAAATAGAGAATATCCCGCAGTATTCTGAGAGCAGATTTCTTTCCTTTTCTGGGTGGAATATATTTTTCCACTTCGTTCGTGAAAAGAAGAAGACCTACTTTATCGTTATTGGAAAGTGCAGAGAAAGAAAGCAGTGCAGTGATCTCGGTGATCAATTCCGATTTCAGATAGTTTTTAGTTCCGAAAAGAGTAGAGGCGCTGCTATCTACCATAAACATCACATTCAACTCACGGGTTTCTTCGAATTTTTTTATGTATGGATAACCATGACGGGCAGTAACGTTCCAGTCGATCTGACGAAAGCTATCCCCGATCTGGTATGCTCTTACTTCCGAGAATTCCAGTCCCTGTCCTTTAAAAAGACTATGATATTCTCCGGAAAATAGATCGTTAACCAGGTTCCTGGTTGTGATCTCGATTTTTCTTATGCGCTTTATTATATCTTTGGTTTCCATTTTAAACTGCTAATTAACGCTAATGAACGCTAATTCTTTTTGTTCCCAAAATTCCTTTTGGGAACTCGATTAAGGTAAATATTTGTCTTTTAAATACATCACTTCAACATGTACAATTCCATCAGAAGATTGGTAGGAGACTATTTGATTATCCGATAATTTTTTCATCCTATATTCCCCATCATAAAACTAATTCGCAAATCTCCAATCTCAAATCTCCAATCAAAAATCCCAAATCTCAAAAACTATTACCCAAAACCCAACACCTAATACCTACCAATACCAACCAATACCAACCAATGCCAAGATTCTTAAATCTCCAATCTCAGATCTTCAATATTAAATTTTCAATATTAGATTTTCAATCCCTACGGTACTTCTATTTCATCGAACAATTTATTAACAATATCTTCCTGGGTTATCTGTTCAGCTTCCGCTTCGTATGTAAGGATAATCCGGTGACGCATGACATCTTTCCCGATTGCTTTGATATCATCCGGTGTAACATATCCTCGATGGTCAAGGAAAGCATGAGCTTTGGCAGCTTGTGCCAGATATATCGAAGCTCTTGGTGAAGCTCCGCAATCTATCAGGTTAGTAAGTTCTTTCAGATTATTGAATTCTGCTGGTTCTCTTGTGGCAAAGACCAGATCAAGGATATAATCCTGGATCTTTGTTTCCATGTAGATATCTTTGATAATTTTGCGCATTTCAAGAATATCTTTGGGTTTCAAAACAGGTTTTATTTTTATTTCGTCATAATTAACCATTCTGTCCATTATCATCTGTTCTTCTTTTCTGGATGGATATTCGATCAGGAGTTTAAGCATAAACCGGTCAACCTGAGCTTCCGGAAGCGGATATGTTCCTTCCTGTTCGATAGGGTTCTGGGTAGCCATCACCAGGAATGGTTTAGGAAGAGGATAAGTTGTATCGCTGATAGTAACCTGTCTTTCCTGCATGGATTCTAAAAGAGCAGATTGAACTTTTGCCGGTGCGCGGTTAATCTCATCTGCCAGGATGAAATTGGCAAACAGCGGTCCTTTCTTGGGTTGGAATTCACTGGTTTTCTGATTGAATATCAACGTACCTACAAGGTCTGCCGGCAGAAGGTCGGGAGTAAATTGTATCCTTTTGAAGCTTGCATCGACCGTATTTGCCATAGTTTGCACTGCCAGTGTTTTTGCCAGTCCCGGAACACCTTCCAGAAGAATGTGCCCGTCTGCCAGAAGTCCTATCAGCATTCGTTTGATCATGTAATGCTGTCCAACTATCACCTTGCCGATCTCTTCATTCAAAGTATCGATGATCTGACTTTTTTCGATAACTTTCTTATTAATTTCCTCTATATTCATTTTTCCTCCGCAATTTATCTATCTATTATTTCAGAATAAAATACATCTCCGTTAATTTTTTTAAATTTGACTATTACCTGGTTTTCATCAATTTCCATAACAGCATAAGAAGCAAGATTACCTCTATCATTCTCTACCTGTAAATGTCCGGGATTGATAAGGATAGTGTTTTTCTTTTTTTCAAAAGTCCACTGATGAGTATGACCATATAGAATGAAATCAGCTTGGTAAGAATTAATTTGAATATCTCTGATATTATGAACAAGCAGGAATTTCCATCCTTTGATTTGAGTGGTTTGGATAGAAGGGATCGAGCGGTCGATATATCCTCGATGATAAATACCAGGAACTTTTATTATTTCTTTTTCTTCGATAAGATCAAAATTTTCGTCGATGTCTTCATAATTATCACCGAGATGAAATATATGTGTTAAATTATTTTCGTTAGAAAAGGCTTTCCTCAATAAGACCTGATTCTTATGAGTATCCGATATAATTATAATTTTTTCCATTTTCATTAAAAATCCTTTTCCTTAGTAATTACAAAAAATCAAAAATACACATTAACAATTAAGCCTTATGAAAACCTCCTTCCAGTTTTATTTACAACGTGAAAGGCTTGAAAAAAGTTACATTTTATTTGGAGCAGATATTCCCATCAGATCAAGAGAAATAGCAATGACGTTCTTTATTGCAGAAATCAAGAATAACCTGCTTTGACTAAGTTCTAAATGATTGCTGTCGACGATCTTGTATTTTGCATAATATCTGTGAAACATGCCGGCAAGCTCGTGAACATATCCTGCTAATCGATGAGGTTCTCTACTTTCCGCACAGGTGATAAGAAGCGAAGGAAGTTCAAGCATTTTTTTTATTAAAGAAAGTTCATCGTTCTTATTCAATTTTTTCAGGTTTTTTATCTCGAATTCTTTCAATGATATTTTTTCTTTTTTAGCTTTCTTTAAAATGCTGTTTATCCTGGCATGAGCATACTGACAATAGAAAACAGGATTTTCATTAGATTTCTTCTTTGCCAGTTCGAGATCAAAATTCAAATGAGCATTAGGTTTACGGTCTATAAAGAAGTATCGGGCAGCATCTTTTCCCACTTCATCGATGAGTTCGTTCAGAGTAACTATTTTACCTGCTCTTTTAGACATTTTAACCACTTCACCTTTCTGGATCAGGTTTATATGTTGCAGGTAAACTACTTCCAGTTTATCGATATTCAGTCCAAGAGCCAGGATCGCTGCTCTCAGTTTGGCAACATGACCGTGATGGTCAGGACCCAGGACATCGATGATGACATCAAATCCTCTCTGGTATTTCGTGAGATGATAAGCTATATCCGGCACAAGATAAGTTGGATTTCCGTCTGTTTTGATGAGAACGCGGTCTTTTTCGTCTCCGAATTGAGTGGAAGAGAACCAGATCGCATCGTCTTTTTCGTATGTACAGTTGGCTTCTGCCAGGTAGCTGAGAGCTTCTTCCAGTATTCCTTCCTGTCTGAGTTTTTTTTCTGACATCCAGTTATCGAATTGTACATCGAATTTTTCCAGGCTTTCAACCTGCATTTTATGTATTTCATCCAGTGCGAAATTTTTCATTCTTTCCAGTCTTTCTTCTTCTGAAATATGAAAAAGCTTCGAGCCGTCGACCGTATTCAGGTTTGCGGCAAGTTCTTTGATATAATCACCATGATATGCTTCTATCGGGAAATCTTCTATTTTCTCACCATGCAGTTCCCTGTATCGCAATTCCAGAGATTCTGCCAGAATAGCTACCTGGTTGCCTGCATCGTTAACGTAGAATTCACGGAAGGCTTCGAAACCTGCAGAAGTCATTATCCTGTATAAAGAATCGCCATAGGCACCTGCACGAGCACTGACTACATTGAGTGGACCAGTTGGATTGGCACTGATGAATTCCAATAGAACTTTCTTGCCTCTGCCATGATCAGAAGAACCGAATGTCTTCTTAGCCTTGATGATCTTTACAAGAGCTTCATGATAAATGCTGTTTGATAATCTGAAATTCAAAAAACCCGGTCCGGCTATTTCTACAGAACGATAGCTGCGTTTCCTGCCGAGAGTATCTGCTATTTTTTCTGCCATTTTGCGTGGTTTTAAATTATTCATCTTAGCACTGATGAGTGCTACATTTGTAGAGAAATCGCCGTGTTCGATATTGTTTGGAACTTCAACCAGAAAATCCTTATTGTATTTCAGTTTAAGTTGATCCAGACATTTGATAATATGTGAATAGATTTTATCTTTCATCGGAAGCATTCTCAATATTTCTTTTTATTTCGGGAGAGATATTATACAGATCGTCGAGATCATAATATTTTCTTGTTTTTTCATTGAAAATGTGAACAATAATATCGGCAAGATCCAGCAAGACCCATTTTGCATTATTCAGTCCTTCGACGGATAGAATTTCGATATTATTTTCTTTTGCCTTTTGGATAATATTATTTGCAATTGCCTGAATGTGTAAATCTGCAGTTCCATGGCAAATAATTATCGAATCTGTAAAATCGGATTTTCCTTTTACATCCAGATGAATAATAGCTTCTGCTTTTTTTTCCTGTGCCCAGTTGATTATTTTTTTTATATTTTCTTTTCGTTCAGCTTTCATATTTTCCTATAAGATCAATTAAAATATTTTCTGTAATCTTTTCCCAGGATGATCTGGAATTCTTCTATCGTATTTGCATCGAGTGCAATTATTTTTCTTTGTACTCCTGTTGCTTTCATCAAATGATCCATTTTTTTTTTATCATATTTTTTTATAACAATAATAGACTTACCATAAATGAACATATCATTATCTACATTTTTCCAGGAAATAATATCCAGGTTACAATCACTCTTATTTATCAGGTATTCTTTTACTTCTCTCGCTGCATTGTCTATACCGCAGCCATTCAAGATCGAAATCTTAATAAAAGGCATTGATTCATCTTCTGCCTTTGATTCCGCATTTCCAACTTTAAAGAACAAATATGAAAGACACAAAAGAACTATCAATGCTGTGATTATAATTGCTAATGAGTTCTTTTTAATGCGGGACAAATTATTTTTCGACCCTTTCATTGTCAAATTGTTCTTTTAGTTGTTTGTAAACCTTTTCAAATGATTCGGGTATGATACGTGTTCCGGCTGTAGTCGTCATGAAATTAACATCTCCAGACCATCTGGGAACGATGTGAACATGTAGATGATCATCTATTCCCGCACCTGCAGATTTTCCAAGATTAAGTCCGATATTCAAACCATCCGGAGAATATACTTTCTTTAAGACCTTTTCACAAAGCCGGACAGTTTCAAATAGATCGCAAAGTTCATCGGTCGAGAGATCATTCAGCTCTGAAGCATGTTTATTCGGAACAACCATCAGGTGTCCGTTATTGTATGGAAAAGTATTCATTATCACAAAACTGTTCTTGCTTCTGTAAAGGATGAGATGTTTTTCATCATGTTCTGCTGAAGGCTTCAAACAGAAAATACATTCTTTTTCTTTTTTTGAAAGGATGTATTTTATTCTCCACGGGGAATATAAAATATCTTTCATAGTTTTTTCCTTATCTTTTAAAAAACTCTTTTTCAAGATTCATAAGTTGTTCTTTAGAATTAACACCGGATGCTTCTGTCATATCTTCCAGTAGAACCGAGGTAACAAGCTTTCCACTATTATTAAGTATCTCAAGCGTATCGGTGAGGTAATATTCATTCTGGTTGTTGTTGCTGGTTATTTGATCAAGCGGCCAAAAAAGGCTCTGAGCATCGAAACAATAGATGCCGGTATTTATTTCCATTATTTCCTTCTGCTCGGTTGTAGCGTCCTTATATTCAATTATTCTCTCGATGCTGCCGCTTTCGTTCCGCACTATTCTGCCGTATTTTAATGCGTCGTCCATCACAGCGGTCAGTACGGTGCAGGTTGCGTTAACTTTTTGATGATGAGTTAACATTTTTTCCAGCGTCTGATAACGAAGAAGAGGAACATCACCACAAAGGATAAAAACGTTTCCATCGAAATTCTGAAGGGTTTCTTTTGTTACCATTACTGCATGACCTGTTCCATTCTGTTCTTTCTGTTCCACGAATTTGATCTTCTTATTTTTGGGAACAGTATCGATAACAATATCTTTTTTATAACCAACAACGACGATAATGATGTCGCTGTTCATTTTATCTGCTGTTTCTATTACACGATTTATCATTGGTTTTCCTGCAAGTTCAAAAACCACTTTCGGATTGTCGGATTTCATTCGTTTACCTTTTCCGGCTGCTAAAATAATAGTTGCAAGTTGTTTCATTTAAACTCCATGAAAATATCTTTCATTTTCTTTTTTAGAACGGGATGTTCAAATTCAGGGCAAATTTCATTAAGAGACCTCATAACAAATTCTCTTCTGTGAAGTTCGGTATGCGGAATTGTTATGTAGCCTTCATCGATTACCTGATTTCCATAGAAAAGAATATCGATATCGATAATTCTCGGCTCCCATTTTTTGGTTCGTATCCTACCCATATTGAATTCGATATTCAGGCAGGTTTTCAATAATATCACAGGATCGAGATCGGTTTCTATTTCCAGAGCACAATTCAGGAATTTGGGTTGATTAGTATTACCAATGGGTTCTGTTTCGATAGTTGTGCTTTCTTTCAAAACATCTATTTTCGGATTTGAATTCAAAAAAGATATTGCTGCACGAATTTCTTCTTTTCGATTACCCAGATTAGAACCGAGTCCAAGATAGCATATCATGATCTATCCCTCTCCATTTCTACTTCCACCGATCCTATCGAACCATTGATCGGAACGGAAGGTTTCTTGATCTTTACATTTGCCCGGATTATGGTTGGAAATCCATCCATTATCGAATTCAGGATAGTATTTGCGCATACTTCGAGAAGATAGAATTCTTTTTTTTCCAGTGTATTCCTGATGATATCGTAAACTTTTGTATAATCGATCGTATCTTCGAGGAGCTTTATTTCGGTGTCGTGCCTGGGAGCGGATTCATAAGAAAAGTTCACAATAAAACGCTGACCAAGTTTTCTTTCTTCCGGATGAACTCCATGATAACC
>JAUVLE010000186.1 GCA_030595905.1 Candidatus Cloacimonadota bacterium
GGGCTGGCATATATAGAAGCAAATGCCTGAAGCAATGTAACTAGAACAGCAATCCAGTTGACAGATTATAATGACTAAAAAAATTTGAGTCGAAATAAAAAAAAAGAAAAATAGAAAGAAAAGGATGATGAAAAAGAAATACAGATGTTTTGCTCTTTTCTCGGGTGGATTGGATAGTATGCTCTCTGTACTTTATATGAGCAAACTTGGTTATAAAGTGCTTCCAATATTCTTTAAAAGTTTATTCTTCGGACCGGAGAGTGCATTAAAAGCAGCAGAGCAGATAGGTTTTGAACTGATCGTTCATGATATTTCGGAAAAGCATCTGGAAATGCTGAAAAATCCACGTTATGGTTTTGGGAAAAACATGAATCCCTGCATCGATTGTCATGGCTTGATGTTCAAAGAAGCAGCATCATTGATGAAGAAATATAATATAGATTTTATTATCTCAGGTGAAGTTGTTGGTCAGCGTCCGATGAGCCAGAGAAGAGATGCTTTAAATGCTGTAGGGAAGCTCAGTGACAATAAAGACCTGCTGATTCGTCCGCTTTCGCAGAAACTACTTACCGATACTATTCCGGTACGCGAAGGCTGGGTAAACAAAGAAGATATGCTGGATATCCAGGGCAGGGGAAGACACCGTCAAATAGAAATGGCAAGAGAATTTGGGATTACATATTATCAGAATCCCGGTGGTGGCTGCCTGCTTACGGATGTAGGTTATTCTCGACGTTTACGTGACCTGATGTATCATGATATGCTTAATATTAGTTTTATTGAATTCCTTAAACTTGGCAGACATTTTCGGATAAATGATAATTTGAAGATAATAGTTGGCAGGAATGAAAAAGATAACGATGCTCTCACCAACCTTGCTGTAAACGAGATAGTATTGCAGGCAAAAGATTTTCCCGGACCAATAGCAGTATTGAATTCAATGATCCAGCCTGCCGAAGAAGAGATCAAGATCGCAGCTTCACTGCTTCTGCGTTATTGTAATAAAGCTCCAGAAACATCGAACGTGATTTATGGGACAAAATTTCAATTGCATCAGACAGTGGAAGTAAAAAAAATGTCCCCGGCAAAAGTTGAAGAATTTTTAATATAGGTGATTTATGAAATATAAAGTATATAATGTCCTTCTTGATTTTGGCACAAATACTTACCTCGTGTGGGATGAAAACTCACAGCAGGCAATGATAATCGATCCTGCTGCTACGGATAAAATGCTGATCGAAGAGATAAAAAACCTGAAGTTAGATTTGAAATACATTATTAATACTCACGGACATGGTGATCATATAGGCGGGAATGAACTTATAAAGACAAATTTTGATGTGCCGTTATGCATTCATTCATTAGATGCAGATATGCTGTTAAACACCGAAAAAAATTTAAGCAGTTATTTTGAGGAAAGTGTTATCTCTCCAAAAGCAGACATTCTTTTTGAAGATAATGAGATCATAAAACTTGGGAAAAATAAGGTTAAGATCATTCACACTCCCGGTCATTCCATTGGTGGGATTTGCCTGCTGGTGGAGGGACTTTTATTTTCTGGTGATACTCTTTTTTCGGAAAGCGTGGGAAGAACCGATCTTCCCGGTGGAGATTTTAACACTTTAGTAAAATCGATACATGAAAAATTATTTTCACTTCCGGATGAGACTATTGTATTACCCGGTCACGGTCCATCCACCACTATTGGAAAGGAGAAGAGAGATAATCCCTTTGTGGGACTTGCAGAAAAATATTAACTTATTTCAGAAGTAAACACTTTCTTAATGAATGTTCGTAAGTTACAGAACCCTTTACTATTAGCTGAAATGATTTGACAAAAAAGCAGGATTATTTTTATTAATTTTTTTATATTAAGAATAGTGTGTAAAATTGGATATATGGGATATATCTTAGAGGAAGTAAAGATTTTCATTCCCAAGCCTCGGCTTGGGAATATTGTTTGTTAAGGTTACTAAGCTAAAGCTTAGCAATCAGAATTTTAATATGAAAGTTAAAAAAAATAAAAAATAAAGGAAGATGAAAAAATGAAAAAAATCACAATCTTGGTTATTGTTATGTTTTGTATGCAGTTATTGACTGCAGAAACAATTGTACAAACGTATTATTTTGAAATGCCGGAATTTATTTCGAATGACGGTTATACGGAATTGATCTATCAGAACTGCCGCAATTTTGGAAAAGAAGGTTATCCCTATCTTCCTCATTTAGCAGCAGATATTCTTTTACCGCAGAATCAGGAATTAGAAAAAGTAAGAATAATTTATTCAGAATATTATCCTGTTCAAGACGGGATAACAATAAAACCTGCTGAAAGGCAATTTCCTATATCGTCAGGAAAACACATCGATTACAAGGTAATTCCGAATGAAGAAATCTATAAATCCTCAAAATCTTTTCCCGAAAATATCATCGATAACACAAATACTCATTTCTTGTGCGGTCACTCGATCGCTTCGTTTACAGTCTGTCCGGTAAGTTATGTCCCCTCGGAAAAACAGGTTGAATTACTAAAAAGTATAACTATCGAAATAGAGACCGGTACTACAAAAAGACCTTTATCTGTTGAAAGATTCCTGCAAAATTCCCTAAAGATCGAAAAAAGAATCCATAATATCGTCGAGAATCCTGAAATGTTAAATCGATATTCATATTCCCAACAAAGCAGGGATAATGAAGAGGATATTCTTTTAATTACAAACAACACTCTTTTACCTTCATTCAGCGATTATATCGATTTTAAAGAATCAACCGGTTTTATAGTAGAAACTGTAACTACCGAATACATCGATTCCAATTATACAGGCACCGATCTACAGGAAAAGATCAGAAATTGCATTATCGATCATTACACGATTAATGGAATCAGTTTCGTAATTCTCGGTGGTGATTCCGATACAAATAATTCCAGCGATATAATTGTTCCACATCGAGGTCTTTCTGCTTTGGATGATCCGACAATTCCTTCGGATATGTATTATGCAGGTTTGGACGGTAACTGGAATAATGATGGAGATGGTATATGGGGAGAATATGATGAATGGGATTTATATGCGGAACTAAGTATCGGAAGGATCTGTGTGGATTCCGGAACTGAAATTATGAATTTCACTAATAAAATAGAAATGTATCAGAATTCTCCGGTTGTGGCAGATATTGAGAAAGCTCTGATGATTGGTGAGGAATTGAATAACAGTCCTCAAACAAACGGTGGAACATATAAAAATGAAATTGTTAACGGAGGTAATTATAACGGATATACAACAGTTGGAATTGACGGTAATTTTACAGTATCAACTCTTTATGAGATGACTTCTAATTGGGATAAAAATGATGTCTTTGATCAATTTAATACAACCGGAGTGAATATAATAAATCATCTCGGTCATTCATCACCGACTTACAACATGAAAATGTATAATTCCGATCTGACTACATCTAATTTTCAGAATGATGGAATTTCGCGGGGATATGTAATTGGTTATTCTCAAGGTTGTTATAATGGTTCTTTCGATAACTGGCATTACAATGGATATTATTTGACTGAAGATTGTTTTGCAGAAAAGATCACAACTCTTGAAACTGCTGAAGTGGCATCTATTGCCAATTCACGCTATGGTTGGTATAATCCGGGAGGAACCAATAGTTCATCTCAATATTATGACAGATATTTCTTCGATGCAATTTTTGGACAGGATATTTTCAGTATAGGAGACGCTAATCGTCATTCCAAAGAAGTCGATGTTTCACTCATTCAGAGTAGTGAATATATGCGCTGGACAGCTTATGAATTAAATCTTTTTGGCGATCCTTCGATGGACATCTGGACTGCTGTTCCGATCGCTATGAATGTTTCCTATCTTGCCAGTGTTCCTGTTGGCACAAGTTCGATTGCCTTTATCACAGATGCTCCTTATGCTCGTATCGGGTTGATTCAGAATGGAGCAATCATAGGAAGAGCTGTTGCCGGAGCTTCCGGTGATGTAACTGTAAATTTATTTGCTCCGATCGATGATACAAATGATATCAGCGTTTCTATTATTGCTCACGATAAAATACGACATCAGGGAACTATCGTTGTGGCTTCCGATCAAGCGTATGTAATTTACCATTCCCACATAATTAACGATCCAACAGGCAACAGTAATGGAGAAGCAGATTATGGCGAATCTGTTACTCTGGATATGACACTGGAAAATGTTGGGGATCACGATGCTCTAATTGTGAATGCAATTCTTTCCACAACAGATAGTTATGTAACGATTACCGATAATTCACAAAGTTATGGAACAATACCACAAGCGAGTACTTCCACTCAAAATAATGCTTTTGCCTTCACCGTTGCAAATAACATTCCTGACCAGCATACTATTAATTTTGACCTGGAAGTTACAGGAACAAGCAGCAGAGACACCTGGAATTCTTCTTTTCAAATTACGGTAAATGCTCCTGAACTGACAATTGATAATTTGATCATCGATGATTCACTCGAGAATAACAATGGCAGACTTGATCCGGGTGAAACCGTCGATCTGATCATCCCAACCAATAATAACGGACATTCCAATTCACCTTCTGCTCTTGGAACGATCTCATGCACAAGCGGATATATTACAATAAATGGAAGTAATACACATAATTTTGGTGTGATAGACAGCAGCTCCACAGAAAATGCAGTATTCAATATTACAGTCGATTCCGATGCTCCGATCGGAACAAATGTTCCCTTCGATTATAATGTTACAGCAGGCAGCTATAGCGCAGATGAAACCTTCAATAGAATGATAGGACTAGTACTTGAAGATTTTGAGACCGGCAACTTTAATTCCTTCCCGTGGGAATTCGGAGGTTCTGCAGATTGCTCGATTGTAACAGAATTGCCTTATGAAGGAACCTATTGTGCCAAATCTGGGATAATAACCCACAATCAGACTTCCGAACTTATCTTAAATGTTGAGGTTATTGTAGATGGAACAATTTCGTTCTATCGAAAAGTTTCTTCTGAATCAAGTTGGGATTATTTGAAATTCTTTATCGATGGTTCTTTGCAGGATCAATGGGCTGGTGAAGTAGCATGGAGTGAAGTCACC
The DNA here is from genome assembly GCA_030595905.1 of Candidatus Cloacimonadota bacterium. Classification (GTDB taxonomy): domain Bacteria; phylum Cloacimonadota; class Cloacimonadia; order Cloacimonadales; family TCS61; genus JACNIV01. The sequence continues at coordinate 5,109 of JAUVLE010000186.1, forward strand.
TATTCTGTTACTGCCGGAAATCGAACTTTCAAATGGCAATATTATAAAGATGGCTCTGTAAGCAGCGGTTCGGATTGTGCCTGGATAGATTATATCATCTTCCCATCTTTAGACATACTGGAACCTGCTGATATCACTGTCAATCCCGTGTCATTTTCCAAAGTTCTCGAACCAGGTATGTCCACAAACGATAATTTAATAATTGGGAATACAGGTGAGGAGCAACTCGAATATACTGCAACTGTCAACTACATTGTAAGAAGTTTACACCCGAATATAACAAAATCTGCTGATAATAAAATGTCATATCCTGTTTTGGCAAAACCGAATAAAGAACCTTTTGTTGATAGGTCCTATCTTTACACTTCCAGAGCGTATTGCGCTTCGACTTATTCCAATACAACCGATGATTGGATCACAAATGTAACTTTCAATACAATAAACAACGATACAGGTCAGGACGGTGCAGCAAGTTATGGTGATTATACTTCCATCTCAACGGATATTACTCAGGGAGAAACTTATAATCTTTCCGTTACTTTCTATTCGGGAATATATACGGAATATGTTAAAGTCTGGATAGATTGGGATAAGGATGAAGAA
>JAUVLE010000323.1 GCA_030595905.1 Candidatus Cloacimonadota bacterium
GTTTAGGTTAAACATAAAAAAGAAAATAAAAGGAGATGTATATGTTATCCAAAAACATTAAACCAATTCTAATCATAGCAATAATTATTGTTATGAATATAAGTTCGATTGTATTGTATGCAGAATGTGATTTTATGGCAATGCTTGCCAAAAATGGTTTTCAAATTTCCGGATTTAACGAAGCAGACTATTTCTTTCAATTTCAAAAAGACCGGTCTTGTGCAGCTCATCAGGAAGATGGTTATGGAGTAATTTATTACAAGAATGGAGAAAATACAATTCCTTTCAATTATGATGACCCTTTAGCAGATCCTTTATCTGAAAGTAATCAAACATATTTTCTTGTTGGTGAAGGAGACCATAGTTGGTATCAGCATCACGGTCCAAGTTCGGGTTATTATTGGAATGATAGCAATTATCAATCTGTAGATCCATCCAAACCTGATTATGTGTGGATTCCAAGACCAGGGACATTAACCCCTATCAACTTTTCTCATAATGATATCGGTGTATTAGTTAATATTGGTTTTGAATTTGAATTTTATGGTGAACCGAATACTCAAATGATAATCAATCCTAATGGCTGGATTGGTTTTGGTGAAGATGGAGGTCTAGAAGATTGGGAAAATTTATCACTTCCCAATCCCGATGCTCCTCTATCGGCAATCTTTGGTTTCTGGGATGATCTTAATCCGGAACTTGGTGGAACAGGTGACGATAATAATGTTTATTACGAATATCAAGCCAGTGAGAATAGAACAATAGTATGGTATTATGATGTTGAAAAATATGGAGACTCGAATACAACTTTTGATTTCCAGATTATTCTATACAATAATGGAAAAATTAAAATACAATATCAATCAGTTGAAGGAACAACAAATTCCGGAACTATAGGTATTCAAAATGCTGCCGGAAATGATGGACTACAAGTTGTCTATAATGGAAATTATACTGGCAATCACAGCTATGTAGAAAACGGACTTGCTTTATTATTTTCAACAGAACCTTATCCCGAACCTCTTGATATTGCAGAACAAAGAATAATGGAATCTACAAACGATGCTGTAGTTGTGTTGGGACATGACAGAAACAGAGCAGGTGTTTCTTCATTCGCTGTCGGTCAGCATCCTTATGTATTTGATTATTTAGATCCAAATACACAAATTACAACAACATATACATTTCAACATAATGGCTACCACGATTACAAAAATCCAATGAGGCAGTATTGTTGGGATCATGATCCAAACTGGTTTATTACACATCCGCTTAATTGGGAAATACTTGGAAACACTATTAATAATCTTGATACCGTGAATGATACGGAAATTCTATTTCACTATATCATGGCTCATGTTATTGAAGCAGGCGGAGATATAGTAGCAGGAATGCTGGCTGCATTTAATGAAACTGAAGTTGAAGATGATGAAGATAATACGCATAATATCAGAAGATATTTTCACGAGGAGTGGAGAACAAATAGGATTAATGTTACACTTTCCGATGGCAATGCTCTTTATGTTTTCAGAAATACTGGAATAAACGATGGGTATAATCTTTCTTACAAAGATTTTGGGAATTTTGTTGGTATAAAAACACAAGGAGATATTCCTGATGGTGGAAACCGAATTGTACAATTCGCCCTCATGGAAATCACTCGTGACGGTGATATTATTGCACATGATGATGATATCGGTGTTAGCGGTCTAATTACTGAAAATACAGAGTGGGATTATGATCATTATGTTGTCGGTGATTTAACAATACAGAATGATGCAACTTTAACATTATTAGATGGTGCAAATCTGTATTTCACCGATAAGTATGATGTTACAGTAAATGGAGAATTAATACTCAATGAAGGTGCAGGGTTGCATCTATATCACCATTCTGCTGTTATTGTTGACGGAGCAGATGCACAGCTATTCCTCGATTGGGGAACTTCTGTTTCCGGCTATGATCATTCTTGTAAGTCTCCTGACAAACCAGGAGATAGACTAATAGCTCAAAATGGTGGTGTGATTACAACTAGAACTAAAACTGAATATGAGAACTATCCTGGAACACCAGCTTCAATCATTTTTTTTTCTCAACCTGATATTGACGGATACGGTTTGAATTACTGGAATGAAGGTATTAGAATAGAATCTGATTCTGAAGAATATACTTGTGAATTTACCAATTGTAATTTTTCCGATTGCCAGATCAGTATGATCGGAGAAAATAATAACGGTAACTTGAATATTTATTATTCCAGTTTTAATAACTGAGATCGAATAATTGTTACAGTGATAAATCTACTT
>JAUVLE010000112.1 GCA_030595905.1 Candidatus Cloacimonadota bacterium
GGCAGTATGATCATGAAGTAAAAGGGAAAACAATTATTAAACCTTTGATGGGAGAAAATGGAAAAACTCCACAAGATGCAGCCGTTATGAGATTGAATTTCGATAGCTTTGAGGGTATTGCAATCTCAAATGGTATCTGTCCAAAATTCGGTGACATCGATGCTTATAAAATGAGCGCAGGAGCATTTGACGAAGCGATTCGTCAGATCATTTCCGTCGGTGGAAAACTTCCTGATATCAATGATAAAACAAACAGGTTTTGGACTGTGAACGATAATTTCTGCGTGCCGGATTCTTCTTTCGATGAGGCAACAAATCCTGATGGTAAACAGAAACTTGCAAAACTGGTACAGATGAACAAAGCTCTTTTCGATATGTCTGTTTTCTACAATATTCCGATGACCTCCGGCAAAGACAGTATGAAGAATGATTTCAAAGCGGGAAAAGTGAAAATTTCAGTGCCGCCGACTATTCTGTATTCGATGGTTGCAAAAATTGATGATGTGCGAAAAACAATTACCAGCAACTTTAAAGCAGAAGGCGATTTGATCTGCATTTTGGGAAAAACTTACGATGAACTCGGTGCTTCGGAATTTTATAGATTGTTTGGGAAACTGGGGGCAAATGTTCCAAAAGTAAGAAAAGAAAATGCGAAACGATTGTATGAAAAAGTAATAAAAGCAAATGAAAAAAACCTGATCGAATCCTGCCACGATCTATCTGACGGCGGAATGGCAGTTGCTATCACCGAAAGCCTTATTGGAACAAAGTTCGGAGCAGAATTGGATTTAACAAATATCGGAAATTTGAATTTGAATGCAATTCTTTTTTCCGAATCTCATTCGCGGTTTGTAGTAAGCATAAGACCTAAAAACAAAGTGAAGTTTGAAAAACTTTTCTACGATGATTGCATGTTTATCGGAAAAATTACGTCTGAAAAAAAAATGAAGATAGTTAATAATAATGTTAAAGTTATTGATATTGAGATTGATGAATTGCAGAAAGCCTGGGATGAAGGACTAAAGTAATTGAAAATTTAATATTGAAGATTGAAAACACACCTCCCGGCTAAAGCCGTACTCCTCTCAAGAGGAGATTTCTCCGTGCTTTCAGTGTTCTCTATGGTTGGATTAATTGTTTGTTTTTTTAGTTTTGCCTGCCACACCGACTTGTCTGGGCGTAACATCGTGAAGACCGAAGCATTGCAAAGGCGGGTTCGTTGCAAAAAATTAGTGTTAATTTGTGTAAATTCGCCTGCCCCGCTTGCCACGGTGTATACCATGGTTGACTAACTGGGGTGGTTTTAAAAAAAAGGATAATATGAAAAAAGTTAAAGCATTAGTGATCACCGGATACGGAATTAATTGTGAAGAAGAGCTTGCAGCAGCTTACGAACTGGCTGGAGCAGAATCTAAAATAGTTCATTTAAACGATATCTTTTTGGAAAAGAAATCTATCCATGAATATGATATTCTCAATTTTCCGGGTGGATTTTCTTTCGGTGATGATCTGGGCTCCGGTAAAGTATTAGCTAATAAAATGAAATATAAAAAAATGGAGTCGGGAAAAACATTTTTAGAAGAGATTAAAAATTTTTTGGATGATGGAAAATTTATTTTGGGTATTTGCAACGGTTTTCAATTTCTGGTCAAGATGGGGTTGCTTCCAAATATAAACGGTAATTTTGAACAAGAAGTTACTCTTACCGGAAATAATTCGGGAAAGTTTGAGGACAGATGGGTTTATACTAAAGTGAATGAAAATAGCAAAACGCCTTTCCCGAAAGGAATTGAAAAGATTTTCCTTCCAATTCGGCACGGAGAAGGAAAACTGATAATCAAAAATGGAGAGGTCAAGTCAGAAATATTAGGGAACAATCTGAACGTATTCAGCTATTGCGATGCGAAAGGAAATATCACTTCCGAGTATCCTCTGAATCCAAATGGGGCAGATCTGAATTGCGCCGCACTCACCGATCACACCGGACAGATTCTTGGTATGATGCCGCATCCGGAAGCTTTCTTGAGTTTGTATAATCATCCGAATTGGTCGCGACTGAAACGACAAAATCCGAATATTTCGGAAGATGGGGAAGGATTGAAGATTTTCAGGAATATTGTGGAATATATTGTGAAAGAGAAAGTTAATTCGTTTATTCAAATATTCAGATCACATTTAGGCTTTATTGAGAAGACTACTTTTCCACAATATAATCAACTTTATAAGAAAATGATTTGTGTTTCAATTATTGATACACTTTCAAAGACAATTTATGGAAATAAAGTAAAACCTGGAGAAAGATTTAGTAAGACATTAGTTAAATTTTCCGATTATGATTTTTGGGATAAAGTGAGTCCTTTAATGTTATATAAGCTACAGAAAAGAAATAAGGAAGTACTTTCAATATTCAATTCTTGGAATTTATTTTCATTAACAGGAGTTAAAATAGGATTAATTGATGATCCCAAAATAGATGCAATAAAATCAATAAAACAAAAAAACCTAGAGAAATACACACATAAAATGATATTTTACAAATATAGATGTAGTATGATTCACGAATTTAAGAGACAAGATGGTGGGAGTAGTTATGATACAATAAATGATAAGTTACCTCTTTATTATAAAATGCATATTGGTGAGTCAAAGGATATGGTTATCAATCTTGTTTATCCATTGGGTTTTTTTATTGATGTGTGTAAACAGCTTCTTATAAATGTTCAAAAGTATTATTTAGAAAATAATATAAATCCATTTAGTTTTTTCAAATATGATGATCTTGAAATTATATTGAAATATAAGGGGGATAAATGAAAACGTTTTTAATTATTTCAAATGTAGTTTTATTAATTACATTTATTTGTACAAATGTTTTTTGTGCAAACTATTACTATGAAGATGTGGACTATTCTTTTTACATGATTTTCTTGATACTTTCGATTTTGATAATATTATCAAATTTAATTTATTTAATTCTTTTAAACAAAGATTTGGTTAAATTAAAAAAGGAACGTCGTAAACTTGAAGAAGAAATAAAAATAAAAAAACTGAAAGATGAATTAAATGGAGATTAACAACCTCACCTTAATCCTCTCCTGAGAGGAGAGGAAATAGTACGGAAGATAAAATTTTTCTGCAATAAACTCCTTCTCCTCGAAGGAGAAGGTCGGGATGAGGTGATAAAGGAAATTGCGAAATATTTTGATTGCTGAATTGCGAGTTGCACATTTGTGACTTGGATTTTCGATTTAAAAAAAGTTGACACATTTTGGTATTACGCAAAGTTACGTAGCGTAATATTGCGTAACGTAAAAAAGCGTAATAAATAGTGAATCGTCTGGAGTCATAAAAATGAAGAATCCTTTCAAATACGGTGAAGTTGTTTCAGGAGAAAATTTCTGTAATCGGGAACAAGAATTGAAAGAAATCCATAAAGCGATCAAAAATGGATATTCTTTTTGGATGTATTCTCCGAGAAGATTTGGCAAAACTTCCTTGATTCTAAAAGCATTTGAAACACTAAAAGAAGAAAACATAATCACAATTTATTTTGATTTTTATAATGTGCTTAATTTTGACGATTTTGTGCGCAAATATTCCCAAGTTTTAGCAAAAGCTTTGTTCAACTGGAAAAGTAATATTGATAAATTAAGCGAAATAGCATATAAATATTTCAAGAACCTGTATCCAAAAATTTCTGTAGATACTTTAGGGACGCCCTCTTTGTCGCTTGAAATCCAACATATTAAAGAACAAGAAGATTTGAAAACTGTATTGAATATACCTGAGAAATTCTCAGATAATAAGAAAATATGTATTGCTTTCGATGAATTCCAAGAGATTTACAGAATTGAGCCTTTTATAAATAATTGGATGCGTTCAGAATTTCAATTTCATAAAAATGTTTCATATATTTTTCTGGGAAGTCAGCAATCATTGATGGAACACACTTTCACTGACATGAATTCACCTTTTTATGAATACGGCTTTAAAATGAACATTGATCCGATCTCAGAAATAGATCTAACCAAATATATTAAAAGACAATTCAAAAAAACAGGTCAGATTATCAATGATAAAACAATAACGGAAATTTTATCGAAATCTCGTTGTCACCCGCATTTCACTCAACATTTTGCATCATTTGTTTGGGATATGGTTATGGAAGGAGAAGATCAGGAAAGTCTTGACTTCAAATCAAAATGGTTGAAGCGAATCATTGCAGGGCAATCACTGATCTTCCAAAATATCTATGATCAACTAAGTGAGAATCAAAGAAAAATATTAATTGCAATTTCACTTTTTAAAAAGGATGAGAAACTGTTTTCAAATGAAATTAGGAGTAAATATAAATTACCTGAAGTTTCATCTATGACATCAGGAATAAAATCTTTAATAAAGAAAAATTTGATTCAAAAAGTAAACGGAAATTACCAGATTATAAATCCTGTTTTTGAAGAGTGGGTGAGGAGTTTGTGACTTCACCTTAATCCTCTCCTGAGAGGAGAGGAAACTCCTTCTCCTCGGAGGAGAAGGTCGGGATGAGGTATAAGAAGGAAAAATATGAAAGTATTAGAAAAGATCAAAAACCTTGAATGGCTTCGCTCCGACACCATCGGACGCAACAAACTATTCAAAACACCTTATGGTGAAAAACCGCTTGTTTATGCAGATTATACTGCCAGCGGAAGGTGCTTGTTTTCGATAGAGAATTATATGCTTCACCTGATGCAGTATTATGCCAACACGCACACCGAAGATGATTTTACCGGTAAAACAATGACGGAAATTCTTCATAAAGCAGAGAGAATTATAAAGAAGATAGTTAATGCAGGTGATACAGGAAAGATCATCTTCACTGAATCAGGTACAACAGGCGGTATCACACGGCTACAGCAGATTTTAGGAGTGTACTGGCCTCCTGCTACTAAAAAACGAATTAGTACTTTTTTAGATAGCTGCCTGGAAAGATATCCTAAAAATACAAAATGCAACCGGGAACTTAGAGATTATATAGAAAATAAAAAGCCCATCGTTTTTGTTGGACCTTACGAGCATCATTCCAACGAAATAATGTGGAGACAAACGCTTTGCGAAGTTATCGAAATTCCCTTGAATAATGAAGGAGAACTTGATCTTATCGAACTGGATAGAATTGTATCCGATCCAAAGTATGATAACCGCTACAAGATAGGTTCATTCTCTGCCGCATCGAATGTTTCAGGTATCAAAACACCGGTTTATGAAGTTGCAAGAATTCTGCATAAACACAATGCTGTTGCCTGTTTCGATTTTGCTGCCTGTGCTCCTTATATCGAGATAAATATGAACAGTGATTCCGAAAGTTATTTCGATGCGATCTTCCTTTCACCGCATAAATTTCTGGGTGGTCCCGGAACTTCCGGAATTCTCATTATTAACGAAAATATATACCCGAAAGATCTTCCACCATCTATCGCAGCCGGTGGGACTGTAGATTACGTAACAAAAAAAAGAGAACAATTTGTTAAGGATATCGAAACTCGCGAAAAACCCGGAACTCCCGGCATTCTCCAAAACATTAAAATTTCCCTGATTTTCCAATTGAAAGAAAAAATTGGGATTAATAATATAGAAAAAATCGAACAATATTTTCTAAAAAGATTTTATGATAGCTTCAAAAATGAAGATAAAATAATATTTTATGGTCCTGCGGATATTCAAAAAAAGATAGGTATTATTCCTTTTAATATTAAGCATAAAGACAGGATACTGCACCCGAAATTTGTAACAAAACTTATGAATGATCTTTTTGGAATTCAAACCCGTGCCGGCTGTTCCTGTGCAGGTCCGTATGGTCATACACTTCTCGGTATCAGTGAAGAAATATCAAAATATTATCAATGTTTGATAGGAGTTGATAAATATTCAGGGATGAAACCCGGCTGGGTCAGGATTAATCTGCATTATGCGACTTCGATTGAAGAATTTGAATATATTATCGATGTGTTGAAGTTCATCATTAATAATGGTCATCTTTTCCTTACGTATTATGAACTGGATTTGCAGACCGGTGATTGGAATCATCTAAATGAGAATGAATTCCAAACTCCATTGGAACTTAATTTCAATACATTATTGAATATGAAAAAATTTGAGTTGGAGAAAACTGAAAATATTAAAGAAATCTTCAAATCGAATCTTAATCAGGCAGAAAAAATGATAGAAGATTATGAAGAACCTAAGAATTTTGAAGTGTTTGAATCCAGACTGGAAGAATTGATGATGTTCTATGTGATTAATTATAGGAACAAAGTTCAGGGATAGATTATGGAAAATATTGAATGCGGAATTTCAAATGAAACACACCTCCCGGCTGAAGCCGTACTCCTCTCAAGAGGAGATTTACTCCGTGCTCTTCGTGAACTCTGCGGTTAATCTTTTGTTAGTATTGTTAGTTTTGCCTGTCACGCCGAAGCATTGCAAAGGCGGGTTCGTTGCAAAAAATTAGTGTATATTCGTGCAAATTCGCCTGCCTTGGCGTAGTTTTAACAAAGACAGGTGGTTTCAAAGTTTTTCTTTGCGACCTTGGCGTCTTTGCGGTGAAATAAAAAAGAGGTAGTGATGATAAAAATAAAAAGAGCATTATTAAGTGTTTCCGATAAAACAGGAATTATAGATCTGGCAAAGGTTCTACGGGAATTTGATTGTGAGATCATTTCGACAGGTGGAACAAAAAAAGTATTGGAAAATGCCGGAATAAAAGTTACTGAAATATCCAAAGTAACCGGAAATCCGGAAGCATTTGGTGGCAGAATGAAAACGATCTCGTTCAATATCGAATCAGCACTGCTTTTTGATAGAGAAAAAGATAAGCAGGAAGCTGATAAATTGGGAATTAAACCCATCGATATGGTAGTTTGCAACCTGTATCCTTTTGCAAAAGTAAAACGCTCAGGAGCCGATTTTGATACCCTGATAGAAAATATCGACATTGGTGGTCCCACGATGATACGTGCTGCTGCCAAAAATTTTAAATATGTTGCAACGATTACAGATGTAAATGACTACAATATAGTAAATAATGAACTTCAGAATAATAATGGAAGTTTATCTTATGATACGAGATTCAAGTTGATGAGAAAAGCTTTTAATCACACTGCAGATTACGATGCTCTAATTTCCACAACAATGGATGAGCAGGCTGGAGAACGTTCATTACGACTGGCTTTTACGGATGGGAAGAAATTGCGTTAAGGTGAAAATTCTCATCAGGAAGGATATTTTTATAAAGAAATTGGAGAAGAAAATTCACTTACCGATATGAAAATTCTACACGGGAAAGAGCTTTCTTACAATAATATCGGAGATATTCAAAGTGCGGTGGATTCAGTAAAAAATCTAAAACGATTCGGTTGTGCGGTTGTGAAACATAATAATCCGTGCGGATTGGCAGAAGGTGAAGATCAACGACAAGTTTTTGAAGATGCCTGGAACGGAGATCCGATCTCAGCTTTCGGTTCGATCATTGCTTTCAATGAACCTGTAGATTTAAAAACAGTAGAATTCCTTAATTTGAATAATGAGAATAAGCGGTTGAGAAAATTCGTGGAAGTAGTTATCGCTCCCGAATATTCGGAAGAAGCTCTCAAATATCTTCAATTTCATAAAAACCTGCGTGTTATCGAATTTGATCCGCAGGAATCTAAACAGAAATTTGAAATTAAATATCTTTCAGGTTCGCTTTTGTTGCAGGATTGTGACAATAAACTTTATGATAAACTGGAGAATGTTACCGAAAAGCAATTGGTATGCAAAAAAGAGCTTCTCGAATTCGGATTGATCGGGATGAAGCAAATAAAATCAAATTCCATTACCATAATTCGCGAAATGAAAAACAGGAACTTCCAACTTTTGGGAATGGGAGCAGGGCAGCCGAACAGATTAGTTTCCACAAAGCTTGCAATCGAAAAAGCCAGAGAAAATTTGAAAAATGAATTTGACGGGGACTCGGAAGATTTTGATCGGTATTTCAAAGAGGAACTCGGAAAAGCTGTTTTGGTTTCCGATGCATTCTTTCCGTTTGCCGATAACGTGGAACTGGCGGCAGAAGCGGGAATCAGGAATATTATCCAGCCCGGAGGTTCGATAAAAGATAAAATGGTTATTAAAAAATGTAATGAACTTGGTGTTGCGATGGTGTTTACTGGAATAAGGCATTTTAAACATTAATACTTTTTGCTCGTTCAACCGTCCCGGTTGAATGAAATGTTTGATTCAGTTCGTACCGATCTGTTAGGTGAATCGAGACGATTCTCAAGGAACAGAATGGTTCAATCGGGACGATTGAACCAACATAGTTTAGTTAGTTGCAAAAAAAGGAGATTTAATGAATTATTTAGACAAACTAAAGTTAATAAAAAAATATTAGCTTTTGGTTTAATTCAAATTTTTATATTTGTTGTTCGTATTGTTGGTTTTGTTCGTTGCTAAAAAAAAGGGAGATAGGATGAAATATTTAGATAAGATTTACACTCCGCAGATAAAAAAGATACACAGCGGAAAAGTAAGAGAAAGTTTCAGGATCGATGACAATACAAGGATGATAGTCGTTTCAGATAGGATTTCCAGTTTCGACAGCGTTTTAAATAATTTGATTCCCAATAAAGGAGCTATTCTGAACGGGATCACAAATTACTGGTTTGAAAAAACTCGCAATATTATTGAGAATCATTTTATTAAAGCGGTAGATCCGAACATTAGTTTAGTTAAGGAAGCTGAGCCTATCAGGGTGGAAATGATCGTTCGAGGATATTTGACCGGCTCGATGTGGCGCGGCTATAAAAATGGAAAACGTAATTTTAGCGGTGTGGATGTTTCAGATGGACTTAAACAGAATGCCAGGTTTTCCAATCCGATTGTAACTCCCACAACCAAAGAGGAACACGACCGCGAAATATCTCCTGAAAATATTGTGAAAGAGGGCTGGACTTCTAAAGAAATTTATGAGAAAATGAAAAAAATCTCTCTGGAACTTTTTGAACTTGGGACAAAAGAACTTTCCAAAAAAGGGATAATACTGGTGGATACAAAATATGAATTTGGACTTTGTAATGGAGAACTAATTCTTATCGATGAAATTCACACTCCCGATTCATCCCGCTTCTGGAGCAAAGAAGATTATGAAAAAAATCCTCTGAAAGTTGATTCGATGGATAAAGAATACATTCGTCAGTGGCTTCTGAATAACAAAAAGAACGGAATTGTGCCGAATGTTCTTTCCGAAGATGTGATTGCGGAAGCTTCCAAACGATACATAAGTATTTATGAG